>JAQGHW010000353.1 GCA_028291505.1 Rhodopila sp.
CGGCTCATCGAACAGCATGATCTTCGGCTTCATGCACAACGCCCTGGCGATCGCCACGCGCTGCTGCTGCCCCCCTGACAACTGTCCCGGATACTTCTTCGCCTGCTCGGGAATCTTAACCCGTTCCAGGTAGCTCATCGCGAGTTCTTCCGCTTCGGCCTTCGGCATCTTGCGCACCCAGATCGGCGCCAGCGTGCAATTCTCCAGAATCGTCAGATGCGGAAACAGGTTGAACGACTGGAATACCATCCCGACCTCACGCCGGATCGTGTCCAGCGCGCGCAAATCGTCGGTCAGTTCCATGCCCTCGACCAGGATGTGACCTTCCTGATGAGTCTCCAACCGGTTGATGCAACGGATCATCGTGGACTTGCCGGACCCGGACGGCCCACACACCACGACTCGTTCTTTCTCCGTCACCGTCAACGAAACGTCGCGCAGCACGTGCATCGTGCCGTACCACTTGTTCACCTTGTCCAGCACGATCGCCGGCGGACCCGACAAACCACCGTTCTGCATAACCTGGCTCATTGCTAAAATCTCCCGTCAGCGCGCGCGGGAGCGATTAAGGTCACGCTCCAGGCTACGGCTATATTTCGACATGGCAAAACAGAACGCGATGTAGACCACCGCAAGCCCGATGTAGACCTCCGTCGAAAAGCTCTGCCACGGCGGATCGCTCAAAGCGACCTTGCCCATGGTCAGCAGGTCGAACAGCCCGATGATCAGCACCAGCGACGTGTCCTTGAAGAATCCAATGAAGGTGTTGACCAGCGGCGGAATAACCAGCCGAAGCGCCTGCGGCAGAATGATGAAGCTGGTCTTCTTCCAGTAGCTCAGGCCCAGCGCGTCGGCCGCTTCGGCTTGGCCTTTGGGCAGCGCCTGCAGACCGCCGCGGACGACCTCGGCCAGATACGCGCCGGCGAACAGAATAAAAGCGATCTGCGCCCGCAACAGCTTGTCCACGTTGACGCCGGCCGGCATGAACAGCGGGAACATGACGCTGGCCATGAACAGCACCGAGATCAGCGGCACCCCGCGGATAATTTCCACGTACAGCACGCACAGCATCTTCACCGCCGGCAGTCTGGTCGAGCGCCGTCCAAGCGCCACCAGCACCGCCAGCGGAAAAGCGAACGCCAGCCCGAACGTCGCCAAAATCAGAGTAATCGGCAAACCGCCCCAGTAATCCTCGGTCACCTCAGGTAGGCCAAACACGCCGCCCCACATCAGGATGCCGACCAGCGTCAGGGTGGCGATCCAAATCAGCGCCAGTTCCTTCCGCCAGAACCGGCGCATGCCGGTGACGACATAAAGACCGATGAACAGCAGCACGACGACCGCGGGGCGCCATTGCTCGTCGTAGGGATAGCGGCCGAACAGGATCAGCCGGTATTTGTCCGCCAGCACCGCCCAACACGCGCCGACGCCCTTGGCGTTCTGGCAGACCGACGTATCGGCGATCCCCGTGGGGCCATAGGGCACGGTCCAGACCGCATGGACGAAGCCCCACTCGAACAGGCTGAACACGACACGGACGATGACGTAACCCAGCACCAGCGTGACCGCGGTGGACCACCAGGACCCGAGCAGATTTGTGCGCAGCCAGGCCCAGGGCCCAAGCGCTGCGACCTTCAGTTGCTCGCGAGCGGGCGTTGGAATGTGGTCGGCGATCGTGGCCTCGCTCATGGCTCAGCGCTCCACCAGCGCGATGCGCGCATTGTACCAGTTCATGAACAGACTGATCGACAGGCTGATGGTCAGGTAAACCCCCATGATGACGGCGATGCCCTCGATCGCCTGGCCGGTCTGGTTCAGCGTCGTGTTGGCGATCGAAACAATGTCCTGGAACCCGATCGCCACCGCCAATGAGCTGTTCTTGGTCAGGTTCAGATACTGGCTCGTCATCGGCGGAATGATGATCCGCATCGCCTGCGGCAAGATGATCTGGCGCAGCACCTGGCCGGAGCTCAGGCCCAGGGCACCCGCCGCCTCCCACTGCCCTAGCGGGATCGCCTGAATGCCGGACCGCACGATCTCGGCGATATACGAAGCGGTATAGATAACCAACCCGAGCATCAGCGCGAAGTATTCCGGGCTGAGACTGCCGCCGCCCTGGAAGTTGAAGCCGCGCAACACCGGAAGTTCCACCTGAAACGGCGCACCCAGCACGAGCCAGACGGCAACCGGGATGCCGACCAGCATGGCCAGAACGGCCGGCCAGACCGCGGGCCGGATGCCCGTCGCCTGCTGCCGTTTAGTGGCTCGGCGGTTCGCCAGCAGCGTGCCGAAGATGCCGCAAACGAAAGCCAAAAGCGCCCAGGTGTGCGCCGGCTGCCAGTCCAGTTCCGGAAGCCTCATGCCGCGGTTGGACAGGAAAGCGATGTTGCCCAGGTGCCAGGCTTGTTTGGGACCAGGCAGGCCCTGCAGCACGGTGTACCAGAACAGCAGTTGCAGCAGCAGAGGAAGGTCGCGCAGCGTTTCCACGTAGAATGCGGTCAGCTTAGACAGCAGCCAGTTCCTCGACAGCCGGCCGATGCCGATCAGCGTCCCCAGAATCGTTGCCAGAACCACGCCAATCACCGCCACCTGCAGCGTGTTCAACACCCCGATCAGCAGGGCTCGGCCGTACGTGTTCACCGCCGGATTGTACGGCAGCAGTGACTCGCCGATCGGAATACCGGCAACCCGATCAAGGAACCCAAACCCGGTTGCGATATGCCGCGCGGCCAGATTCTCGCTGGTGTTCCGAATGAAGTACCACCCAATCAGCAGCACGACGCCGACGATGAGGACCTGCCACACAACCGACCGGAAAACCGGGTCGGTCCAGGACAGCCGCACCCGACGCTTCGGGGCAGCCCGAGCGGCGATGAGCCTTGGGTCAGCAGTGGCTTGGGACATTCGTCGCTGGTTTCCCTCGCACGTTGGCTCGGCGTTGGTAAAGCAAGATCAGGGCCACGCGCAATGCGCCCCTCGCACCCCTGTGTTCCCGCGAATGTGCGACAAATGCGGGGTGCAGTTCAACCACCCCATCGCCAAGGTGACTTGGACGCCGAACGATGCCAGAAACTGCTTGGACCGCCGGAGGAACACCATGAACGCGCCAGTCACAGCGATCACGCCATTGGCGCCCCCTGAGTCGCGCCACGTCCAGATCCTGAAGCAGCTCGAACGCAAGTTCCTGTGGCTTTCCGCCTGGATGATCCACAACGCCAACCACATCCGCCCGAACCGCGACGGCCTGAAGGTCGGCGGCCACCAGGCGTCCTGCGCCTCCTGCATCTCGATCATGGCCGCGCTGTATCTGGAGGTCGCCCGCCCGCAGGACCGGATCGCCGTCAAGCCCCACGCCGGCCCGGTGTTCCACGCCATGAACTACCTCTTCGGCCGGCAAACTCAGGAGAAGATGCAGAGCCTGCGCCAGTTCGGCGGCATCCAGCCCTATCCGTCCCGCGTCAAGGACGGAGCCGAGGTCGATTTCTCCACCGGCTCGGTCGGCCTGGGCGTCGCCATGACCAGCTTCGCCGCGCTGATGGCCGACTACACCCGTCTGCACGGGCTCGGCCGCACCGACCTGCCCCCCGGCCGCCACATCGCCATCTGCGGCGACGCCGAACTGGATGAGGGCAACATCTACGAAGCCCTGCTGGAGGGCTGGAAGCACGACGTCCGCAACGTCTGGTGGATCGTCGACTACAACCGCCAAAGCCTCGACTCAGTCGTGCCCGACCGCCTGTTCGGCCGCATCGAGGGCCTGTTCCGCGACATGGGCTGGAACTGCGTCACCATCAAATACGGCCGCAAGCTGGAAGCCGCCTTCGCCCGCGACGGCGGCGAGGCGCTGCGAGACTGGATCGATGACTGCCCCAACAGCCTTTACGCCGCGCTGACGTTCCAGGGCGGCGCCGCCTGGCGGCAAACCCTGCTGTCCGATCTGGGTCGCTCCAAAGCCCGAGCCATCATCGACGAACTGACCGATGAGGAACTCGGCGCCCTGATGACCAACCTGGGCGGCCACGACATCGAAACGGTCATCGAGAACCTGCGCGCCGCGGATGCCGACAGCGACCAGCCAACTTGTTTCATTGCGTACACGATCAAGGGGATGGGCCTGCCGTTCGCCGGCCACAAGGACAACCACGCCGGGTTGATGACCAAGGAACAGATGGAACTGTTCCGTCGCGAGATGAACATCCGGCCCGGCCACGAATGGGACCCGTTCGAAGGCCTGGACATCCCCGAGGCGGAACTGCGCGCCTTCCTGCGCGACTGCCCGTTCGGCACCCTGCTTACGCCCACCGGCCGCCTGCTATCCGCCCCCGCGGTCCACGTGCCGCCCGCGCTGCCGATGCCGAAAACGGCCGGCCGCAAAATGTCCACCCAGGGTGGCTTCGGCGACATCCTGGCCGAGATCGGCCGCGGCAACGGCGACCTGAAAGACCTCGCCGCCCACATCATGACGACCTCCCCCGACGTGACGGTGTCCACCAACCTGGGCCCCTGGGTGAACCGCCGAGGCATCTTCGACCGCCACACCCGCAACGATGTGTTCCGCGATTCAAAGCTGGCGTCGGCCCAAAGATGGGGGATGTCCCCGAAAGGCCAGCACATCGAGCTGGGCATCGCCGAACAGAACCTCTTCCTGCTGCTCGGAGCCGCCGGCCTGGCCCCGGGAATGAGCGGCGCGCGCGTTCTGCCGGTGGGCACGGTGTACGATCCGTTCGTCAATCGCGGCCTGGATGCGCTGCTTTACGCTTGTTACCAGGACGCGCGGTTCCTGCTGGTCTCGACCCCGTCTGGCCTGACGCTGGCGCCGGAGGGTGGGCAGCACCAGTCGGTGAACACCCCCCTAATCGGCATGGCCGCGGACCGCCTGGCGAGCTTCGAACCCACACATGTCGATGAACTGGGCATCCTGCTGCGCCACGCGTTCGATTTCATGCAGCGGCCGGATGGTTCGGCGGTGTGGCTGCGCCTGTCCACCCGAGCGCTGGACCAGCCGCAACGGACGCTGAACCCGGCCGAGGTGATCGCCGGTGCCCACTGGGTGGTTCCCCCGGCGCAGGGCGCAAGGATCGCGCTGGCCTACCAAGGCCCGGTCGCGCCTGAGGCCGAGGCGGCTTTCGAGGTGCTGCGCGACGAAGAGCCGGGCGCCGGGTTGCTGGCGATAACCTCCCCCGACCGCCTGCACGCCGGTTGGCTGGCGGCCCAACGCGCTCGGCGGACCAGCGACCGGGGTGCGGTGTCGCACATCGAGACTCTGTTGGCGCCAATGGCGCGTGGCGCGGCGCTGGTGAGCGTGTTGGACGGGCATCCCGCGACGCACGCCTGGCTGGGTTCGGTGCGCGGGCAAAGGGTGGTGCCGCTGGGGCCGGATCGGTTCGGGCAGAGCGGCGATATTCCGGACCTGTACCGGGAGTATGGACTGGATACCGACGCCATTCTGGATGCCTGCGCGCAGGCGATGCTTGCAGTTTAGCGGCCCGCCTGAATAGCCCGCGCTAAAGCAGGCGGGATAGATTTCGGGCGCTGCGCAACACGCGCTCGACGCGGACAACGTTCTCGACTGGGAGATCGCGAAAGAACACGAGGTAGCGCCCATGCACGGCCATTCGTAGACCGGGTGCGAGGTCAGGCCGAGCCGGGAAATGGTCCGGTGCCGCGGCGGCTGCCCGGCATTTTTCTTCGAGTTCCAGGAGGAAGCTGACCGCTCGGGTCGGATTGTCGCGCGCGATGTATGCGCCAATTTCCTCCAGATCGGCCACTGCGTTTGGGGACAGCTGTAGCCGCCGTGAGGCGATCACAGTTTGGGCTGCTGACCGAAACGCGCACGTAACGTGGCAAAGACCTCGTCGGCGTCAAGACCCGGGCCGCTGTCGATGCCCTGCTGGATCAAACGACGCATCTCGTCGGTTTCCAAGGTTTCGATCTTGCGGCGCAGGCGCCAGTCGCGCAGTGCGTCCCGCACGACCTCACTGACGCTGCCATAGTCCCCAGCTTCCACCGCCGCACGCACTTCGGCGACCATGTCCGGTGTCAGGGCGACACTAAGTTTTTCGACGTTGGCCATGGCGGATAGTGGCATGGTGAGGGAACGGTAGCAAGATTTCCTACCGACCGTGTTTGGTCGCTGGCCATGCACGCCGGCAGCTGGGTGGGAGTGCGTGGCGAGCAGCGGAAATGACTCTCAATCAGAGTTTCTCGCATCGTAAATCGAACCACTTGCAAATACGATTCTGTCTTGAGAAGTCTATCTGTCTGACGTCGACATACTTTACAGCTGCCCAGGGTAAGAAGGCAATGCGATTTTCTGATACCAAGCGAATCAGGAGACCTTTATCAAGTTCCCGAAGGATCACGACGTTGTTGATATCGACACCTTGGACGAGTACAATCTGTGAAGGCCCAACAGTAATTCCTAAATCTTCCACCGCTTTTCCGTTGCCAAAGTACATAAAAAAGGTACAAAAGAAGAGAAAATTC
>JAQGHW010000354.1 GCA_028291505.1 Rhodopila sp.
GATGGCAACATCTGCCACTATCACCCCGGTTCGTTCTGGTCCGGCACCTACTATGTCGCCGACGGCGGCTGTGCCAGCGACCCCACGCTGGGTGGCGAATTCGAGATGCTCGATCCCCGCGGACCGGGTCCGGCTATGTACGCACCAGCGCTTAAATTTGCCGGCGAGGACGGCAACTCGGTGGGGAGCGCCGAAACGATCCGGCCGCGCCCGGGCCTGCTGATGGTGTTTCCGTCGTGGCTCTACCACCAGGTTCGCCCCTATCGCGGCACCGGACTGCGCATCTCGATCGCCTTCAACCTCGGCATCGCAACCCGGGGAGGGTGACCCCGATGGATGGCCCCACGCACAATTTCTCGCGCCGCCAGAATGAAATCGTTGCGTTGCTGCGCGCCTCCGGGCGAGTCGCGGTCGAGGAGCTCGCGGCGCATTTCGAGGTCTCGCCACAAACCATCCGCCGCGACCTGAACGAAATGAGCGAGGCGCGCGTGATCACCCGCGTGCATGGCGGCGCGATCGTTGCGTCCAGCGTCGAAAATCTCGCCTACGACGCCCGCAAACTGGTGGCGCAGCAGCACAAGCGGCTGATCGGGGAGGCGGCCGCGAAGTTGATCCCCGACAATTCCTCGCTGTTCATCAATATCGGCACCACCACGGAGGAGGTCGCCCGCGCGCTGGCGGGTCGGTCGGGGCTTCTGGTCATCACCAACAACCTGAATGTCGCGACCGAACTTTACCGCAACCGCCTGATCGACGTGATCATCACCGGCGGCAGCGTCCGCCCGACCGATGGCGGCATTGTCGGCGCGACGACCGTCGACCTGATCCGGCAATTCCGCGTCGATACCGCGGTCATCGGGATCTCCGCGATCGATGAAGACGGCACCTTGCTGGATTTCGATATCCGGGAGGTTCACGTGTCCCGAGCGATCATCGAGAATGCGCGACGGGTAATCCTGGTGACCGACAGCAGCAAGTTCGCGCGTTCTGCCCCGGCGCGGATCGGCACCCTGGCTGATGTCGACATCCTGGTGACGGATCACCTCCCGTCCCCGGCGATCGCCGCGCTCTGCCGCACCCAAGACGTGTCGGTGGTGGAGACCGGCGGCCCGCGGGAGGGCGAACCGGACCGGACCTGACAGCTTGCATTTTCCTTTTATCTGGGCATACGATCAAAACGAGCAAACAAATGCGCAAACGCGCATGCGGCGAGGAGACGAACAAGGCTGATGGATGCGGCGGGCAACAGTGGTGACTACGACCTGGCCATCATCGGCGGCGGCATCAACGGTTGCGGCATCGCCCGTGATGCGGCCGGCCGCGGCTGGAGCGTGCACCTATGTGACCGCTCGGACCTGGCGTCCGGCACCTCCAGCGCCTCCACCAAACTGATCCACGGCGGGCTGCGTTACCTCGAACAATACGACTTCCGTCTGGTTCGGGAGGCACTGATGGAGCGTGAGGTGCTGTGGGGCATCGCGCCGCACATTATCTGGCCGCTGCGCTTTGTGCTGCCGCACCACAAGCAGCTGCGCCCCGCGTGGCTTCTGCGGCTCGGTTTGTTCCTGTACGACCACCTCGGCGGCCGGAAACGCCTGCCACCGACACGCACGCTGCGGCTGTCCACGGATCCTGCGGGCGCGGTGCTGAAACCCGAATTCACCCGGGGTTTCGAATACTCTGATTGCTGGGTGGAGGATTCGCGCCTCGTGGTCCTCAACGCCCGCGACGCGGCGGAACATGGCGCAACGATCGCGCCGCGAACCGCTTGCGTATCCGCCGAACGGGTAAACGGGCACTGGCACGTCGCATTGCATGACGAAACGACCGGCGCTCGGCGGACCATCCGAGCACGCGTTCTGGTCAACGCTGCCGGCCCCTGGGTGGCGCAGGTCGCCGGTTCAGTCATTCGGGCCAACGTTTCGGCTTCGGTTCGTCTGGTCCAGGGCAGCCATATTGTGGTGCCGAAACTCTACGACCATGAATCCTGCTACATCTTCCAGAACGCCGACGGCCGCGTCTTCTTTCTTATTCCGTACGAACGTGATTTCACGCTGATCGGAACGACCGACCAGGATTTCACCGGCGACCTTGGAAACATCCAGGCCAGTGCGGAGGAAATCGTCTACCTATGCCATTCCGCCAGCGCCTACCTGCGCCGGCCGGTGACGCCGGACATGGTTGTCTGGTCATATTCCGGCGTCCGGCCGTTGTTCGATGACGGCTCTTCCGCGCCACAGCAGGCAACCCGCGATTATGTGCTGAAACTCGATGCGCCACCCGATGCTCCTGCGCTGCTTTCGGTCTTTGGTGGCAAGATCACGACGTATCGCCGGTTGGCCGAGTCCGCATTGGCAATGCTGCAACCACATCTGCCCACCGTCGCCGAAGAAACGGCCGGCTGGACTGGGCGGAGGCCGCTGCCCGGTGGGGATTTCCCAGTAGACGGCTTTGAGGCACAACTTGCCGCGGCCACGATCAGGTATAGTTTCGTGCCCAGTGGCACCCTGCGCCGGTTGCTGCGCGCCTACGGCACCCGGATAGACACGTTACTTGGCGATGCGACCAGCTACGCGGACCTCGGTCGCAACTTCGGCGCTGACCTGACGGAGGCAGAACTGCGCTACCTGATCCACGCCGAATGGGCACGCACCGCGCAGGACGTGATCTGGCGGCGCAGCAAGCTTGGGCTGCGGCTGTCAGCGGAGCAGGTCACCACCATCGACGACGCGATGCGCCTCATGACGCAGCAGGGGATGGCGACCGCATGAGCCTGGCGTTGGAAAACATCGTCCTGCGGGCCGGCCAGAACACCGTTGTCGACAGCGTCTCGCTAACACTGGAACGCGGTGCGATGAACGTGCTGCTGGGTCCGACACTGGCCGGCAAGACCACACTGATGCGGCTGATGGCGGGGCTGGATCAGCCGACCACCGGACGCCTGCTGCTGGACGGTCGAGACGTGACCGGCCTTCATGTGCGCAAACGCTCGGTGGCGATGGTCTACCAGCAGTTCGTC
>JAQGHW010000390.1 GCA_028291505.1 Rhodopila sp.
AACGAACTAGAGGAAATCCCGGTTCGCTAACCGAAGACCATCCGAGGCGCCAGGCGCATCCTTCCGGGACCGCCACCCAGCTTTCCTAACCTTCCGCGACGTCCGAAAGCGTCACACTCGCTACGGAACGTCGTGCCGCTCAAGCGTGGACACCGGTCCGGTGGCGGCGCTTTCAGCGATCGATCTGCAACCAGGAGGGCAGTGCGATGAGTCGTTTCGACAACTACGCGAAAAAATACTCCAGCATCCACATGCGGCGGGAGAACGGCATCCTCGAGATGCGCTTTCACACCGACAATGGCCCGTTGCGCTGGGGCCTGGTGCCGCACGGCGAATTGCCCGACGCGTTCGCCGATGTGGCACGCGACCGCGACAACCGGGTGGTGATCCTGACCGGCACGGGCGATGAGTTCTCCGGCGTTCGCGCCACCCCCGGCACGCGCTCACTCGCGCAGGGGCTCACGGCCAACGCCTATGACCGCGTCCACTCGGAGGGCCGGGCGCTGCTGATGAACCTGCTGAACATCGAGGTGCCGGTGATAGCAGCGATCAACGGCCCGGCCTGGCGGCATGCTGAAATCCCGCTGCTGTCCGATATCGTGCTTGCGTCGGAAACCGCCGCATTCCAGGACTCGGCGCATTTCCCGTCCGGCATGGTGCCCGGGGACGGCATGCATATCGTCATGCCGATGCTCCTGGGGATGAACCGCGGCCGTTACTACCTTCTTGCCGGGCAAACTCTGTCGGCGCAGGAGGCGAAGGACCTCGGCCTGGTGGCGGAGTTGCTGCCGGCGGAGAAAGTGCTCGCGCGCGCCTGGGAGCACGCCGAGTTGCTGACGCGGAAACCCACGCTGCTGCTCCGCTATACGCGGCTGATGTTCACCGAATATATTAAGCGGCGCATGCAGGATCTCCTCGGCTACGGCCTCGCCATGGAGGGCCTGGCGCTGATGGAGACGCTGGAGCCGCCGGCGTAGCCCGCAACGTTCAGAGGAACGTGGCCGGCACGGCAGCCGCGCCACCGGCCGATGCCCGAATTCCTGCGACGAGGAAAGCGATCAGGTCGTCCGGCATCGTCTCATGCATGGACTGGGTCGCTGACTGGGCGTTGCCGCACGGCGCCGCCACCATTCCCGGTGGCACGGCCAGTGCCACCATCACGCTGCCGCCCATCCAGTAATAGCGCCAGACTATCTCATGCGGTGCGAGGTCTGGCACGGTGCGCTGCAGGGCGGCAACGAACGCCTCTCGCACCCGCGCGTAATAGCGCACCAGCATCTGGTTGACCTCCGGCAGCGCCAGGACCCGTCCCAGCGAGTACTGGACGATGATCGCGCGGGCGTTGGCATTGGCCTCATTCGTTAGTTGCAGCGCCGGGATGACAAACGCCGCGACAACGTCCTCCAGCGTCGGCGCGCCGCCGGCGGCTTCGGTACACGCCGCCAGTCGCGTCAGCCGCTGCTCGTTCAGGGGCACGATGCGGCGAACGAACATTTCCTCGAAAAGCTTTTCCTTGGAACCAAAGTAGTAGTTCACCGCTGCAACGTTCACGCCCGCGGCCGCGGCGATGGAGCGTAGCGTGACCCCTGCGGGACCCGCAGCGGCGAACAATGCCTCCGCGGTATCGAGGATCCGGGTCCGGGCACGCTCGCCGGGCGCGCCGACCTGTGGCCGAGGTCGACTGGTGTTCGCAATCTGGTCCATAAGCGATTCCTGCAGGCGAATGCTGCGCCCGAAGCGCTCCGCTAGCATGAGCGAGTAGCCAATCTCAATCATACGAGCGATTAAATCAAGCGATTGACTTTTTTGCTGGACGCACTCACCCTGTCAATCAGGCGCGTGCCCGCCGACTCCGAGAGGACGCCGAGCTGAGCCCAAGGGAGAGAAAGCCATGTCGCAAACGACAGGCCGTCCGCGAAGTATTGCCGAGATGCCGGCACAACACCCTAGCGATCCGACGACGGAAGCGCAGGCCCGCGGCCGGTTTTTCAACACCGGCAACGCGTTTAACGTACAGTTGCCGCCGGTCCCCGACCACCTGTTCATCGCGGAGCCGGTCGCTGCCCTGGATCCTGCGGCGCCGACCGGTTTGATCGCCTGCGACCTGTCGCAGCAGCTCGCCTGCCCGTTTCCCGCGACCACGCCGCTGGTGCTGGCCCGATACGCCCGTATCCGAGCCGGGGAGACGCTGACGACGGAATTCGCCGCCAGTGGCATAATCTGTTACGTCATAAGCGGTGCGGGCGGCACCGACGGCGGCCCGGAACAGGTTGCGTGGAATGCCGGGGATCTATTCGTCCTGCCGGGTGGGCCGCCCTACATCCACAATGCCGTCACCGACGCGGTGTTGTGGATCGTAACCAACGAGCCGCAACTTGCTTTCGAGCGCTTGCGGCCACCGGCGCCGGGCGATGCGCCGACGGCGATCGTTCATTTCACAGCCGATGAAATCGCGCGCCAGATCGCCTTCCTCTATGACATCGGCCGCACCGAGGAAATTGCGGGTTCCGCACTGATCTTTTCCGCTGGGGAGCAGGAAGCCACCCGCAACATCCTGCCCACGCTGACGGTGGCGATGAACTCGCTGCCGGGCGGCGCGTCGCAGCGTCCGCACATCCACAATGCGGTTGCCGTCAGCCTGATCATCAAGGGGACGCAGTGCTATTCGGTGATGGACGGACGCCGCAAGGACTGGGCGCAGTGGGCGACCAGCATCACGCCGCCGACCGCGGTGCACTCGCACCACAACGGCGGCAACGAGCAGGCCATGTTCCTGATCGTGCAGGACGGCGGCATCTTCTACCACGCGCGCGCCATGGGCTTCGAATTCGCCGAACATCCTGCGTGAACCACCGACAATAAAATTGATCTGCTAACGGAAGAGAGGGAATGCCATGTCAGCCCCGACCGAAGCCTCGATCGCCCGCCTGACGGTTCGCAAGCTGCACCCGGCGCTCGGCGCCGAGGTGCGCGGCATCGATATGCGCCGCCCGTTGGACGCCGCGACGGCGCGCGAACTGCAGGACATCTGGATGGAACATCTCGTCCTGGTGTTCCCGGGCCAGCACGTCACCGATGCTGAACACGTCGCCTTCACGCGGTATTTCGGCGAACCCGAGATCTTTCATCAGAAGATCATCCGTTCGGAGCGCGTGAAGGAGATTTTCCGGGTCTCCAACGTCAACGAGGACGGCGTCCTGATGCCGCCCGACCATCCGGTTGCGCAACAACTCTCGTTGGCGCAGTTCTGGCACACCGACAGCAGCTACCGGGAAATCCCCTGCACCGGTGCGCTGCTGCACGGCGTCGAGGTGAGCCGCACCGGCGGAGAGACGCAGTTCACCAACATGTACCTGGTTTATGACGCGCTGTCGGAGGACCTGAAGCGCCAGATCGAGGGCCGCAAGGCGCAGCACGATTTCGGCCACATGCACACGCAAGCCAACCTGAAGCCGCTGACCGAGGAGGAGAAGGCCGCAATGCCGCCGGTCTGGCAGCCGATGGTCCGCAAGCATCCGGTGACCGGTCGCAAGGCGCTGTACATCAGCCCGATCTACAACGACGCGGTGGAGGGTATGACGCCCGACGATAGCAGGCGGCTGATCGTCGAACTGACCCGGATCGCGGCTGATCCGCGCTTCGTGTACACGCACCGCTGGGAAACCGACGACGTGCTGATGTGGGACAATCGCTGCACCATGCATCAGGTCACGCCGTTTGATCCGCGCGAGCGCCGCGTCATGCATCGCACCACGATCATGGGTCAGGATCGGGTGATGGCCGCCTGAGCACCGAACCAACGGACGGTGGGGGAACGACAATGACCACGATGACACGCCGGGCATGGATCGCCGCGCTGGCAGCGGCGCCACTCGCAACACCTGGGATCATTCGCGCGCAGACCGTCTCGACGCCGGTGAGGATCGGCTTGCTGAGCGACGTGGGCGGCCCGTACCGGGATGTGGGCGGCCCCGGCAGCAAAGTGGCCGCCGAAATGGCGGTGCAGGATTTCGGCGGCTCGGTGCTCGGTCGGCCGATCGAGGTGCTGCAGGCGGATGACCAGAACAAGGCGGACATCGCCAGCGCGCTCGCCCGCGAGTGGATCAGCGATCGTGGCGTCAACGTGCTCGCCGACGGTGCGGCATCGTCAGCCGGTCTGGCGATCCAGCAGATCACCCAGGAGAAGAAGCGCATCTTCCTGATGAGCACGCCGACCTCCACCGCATTGATCGGCAAGCAGTGCTCGCCGTACGGCTTTCAGTTCGCGGCCGATACCTATGCGTTGGCCAAAGGCGTGGGCGGCTTACTGTCCAAAGCCGGCGGCGATACCTGGTTTTTCATTACTGCGGACTACGAATTCGGCGCCTCGCTGCAGGCCAATACCGAACAGTTCGTCAAGGAGGCCGGCGGCCGCGTGCTGGGCAGTGTGCGTGCCCCGCTCGGTACCGCCGACTTCTCCAGCTACCTGATCCAGGCGGCGGCTTCGGGCGCGAAAGTTGTCGGCCTGGCGAATGCCGGCACCGACCTGCAGAACTGCATCAAGCAGGCTGCCGAGTTTGGCATCACCAAGAAGGGTCAACGCCTGGCCACGCTGCTGATGATCGTTCCCGACGTGCTGTCGCTGGGGCAGGACGTGTGCCAGGGGCTGGTGCTGACAAACTCGTTCTACTGGGACCAGTCGCCGCAGACCCGCGCCTGGACCGAACGCTACGCGGCAAAAACGAACAAGCCGCCGACCGAGTATAACGCCGGGGCCTATGCCGGTGTGCTGCACTGGCTGAAGGCGGTGAAAGCGACCGGCACGCTGGACGCCGACGCCACCGCCGCGAAGATGCGGGAGATGCCGTTGGACGATTTCTACAACAGCAATGTCCGTATCCTGTCGAACGGCTGCGTGCCGCACGCGATGTCGTTGTGGGAGGTGAAGCCGGCGGCGGAGGCGAAGCATCGCTGGGATCTGTTCAACCTGATCGGTTCGGTGCCATCGCCCGACGCGTTCCCACCCGCTGGCCTGTTCGGCTGTCCGTTGAGCCCGGCCTGAGATGTACGCACCGTACAGCCGAACCCTGGCCGACCTGCTGTGCGAGCAGGCCGAACGTTACCGTACCGCGCCGGCGGTGATCTGCGGCGATCGCGTTCTGTCCTACACAGACCTCGCAGAGCACGCGGGGCGGATCGCGGCCGGACTACGCGAGATGGAGGTACGTCGTGGCGATCGTGTTGGCCTGCTGATCAACAACCGCGCGGAATGGCTGGAAGCGTTTTTCGGTGCGACGATCCTCGGTGCCGTCGTGGTCGCGTTCAGCACCTGGTCCAAGCGCGATGAACTGGCCTGGCTGCTGGAAGATTCGGACGTCCGTGTCCTGGTCGCGCTCGATCGCTTCGGCGATCAGAATTTTGCCGCCGACCTTCGATCGCTGGTGCCAAACGCGGCCTACCCCGGTTTGCGCGACGTCATCTTGCTCGGCGAAGATACAGATGAGGACTTCAAGTCTTATTCGGACCTGATCGCCGGCGCGCCGGTGGCAAGGCTGCCGCCGGGCGATGGACCGAGTGCGGCGGACGATGCGGTTGCGATCTATACGTCGGGATCGAGCAGCCGGCCCAAATCCGTGCCGCTCTCGCATTCCGGCATCATCGAAAATGGCTTCAACATCGGCGAGCGCCAGGGTTACCGCCCGGGTGACCGCGTGCTGCTCGCGCCGCCATTGTTCTGGTCGTACGGCTGCGCCAATGCGATGTCGGCGGTTCTGACGCATGGCGCCACGCTTGTGCTGCAGCCCCGGTTCGAGGCGGGCGAGGCGATCGCTCTTATCGAGCGGCACCGCTGCACAGCGCTCTACACGCTGCCCTCGATCACCGCCGCGATCGTTTCCCATCCTGGGTTTCGGCCGGAGCGGGTCGCGAGCCTGCGCACCGGCCTGACCATCGGCTCCCCACAGGATGTCGTTGCGGCAGCAACTATTCTGGGTGCGCACGAGATCTGCAACGTCTATGGGCAGACCGAGAGCTATGGAAACTGCTGTGTCACGCCGCATGACTGGCCGTTGGAACAGCGCGCCAATTGCCAGGGTCCGCCGCTGCCGGGCGTGCAGATTCGAATCATCCATCCGGAGACCGGCGGGACGCTGCCGCCGGGGGAAATCGGTTTGATCGAAGTGCGCGGATACATCCTGCGCGGCTACCTGGGCAGCAGCGCCAGCCAGAACGATGCGGCACTGACCCGCGACGGCTTCTTCCGCACCGGCGACAGCGGTCAACTGACCGCGGACGGACATCTGGTGTTCGCCGGTCGCATTTCGGAGATGATCAAGAAAGGCGGCATCAATATCTCGCCTGCCGAGGTCGAGGACGTGCTGATGCGTCATCCTGCCGTCGCGCAGGTTGGTGTCGTCGGGGTTCCCGACCGGCAGCAGGGCGAGTTGCTCGCCGCCTTCGTCGTGGTGAAGCCGGGTAGCGCGCCCACGGCGGAGGAACTCGTGGTACACTGCCGCACCGTGGCATCGCG
>JAQGHW010000482.1 GCA_028291505.1 Rhodopila sp.
CGAGATGGTCTGCTCGATCCGCTGATAATCATGGACGTGGCCTGATAACACCAGGTTTGGCACCCGCCCGGTGTCACGAATGGCGCTTTCCAGCACATCGGCCATCTTCGAACTGCCGCTGTGATAGACGTCGAACGAGTAGATCGGATGATGCAGTGCCAAAATGAACGCCCGATCGTCCGGAACGGTTGTAAATTCGTTGGTGATCCATTGCTGCTGTGTCGAATCGATCGAACCGTGTTCCGGCACGTTGGTATACATGCCGATGATCGTCGCCATGGGTGTAACGAGTGTCCAGTAGACGTTCGGCAGGTTCAGCTGGACACGGGGCGCGTCCTTGGAAATCGGGTCAACGTCGGGATGGGCTTGCATGAAGTAATCCACCCAGCCGTCCAGCGATGTCTGGGCGGTCGGGTCATCGATTTCACCATCATGGTTACCGGGGATCGAAAAGATCGGCACCTCATAATGCGCATACGGCTCGTAAAATTGGGCGTAGTAGTCATCCTTAGCCCCGGTGAAGTAGACGACGTCTCCGACATGGTAGCAGAATTGCGGCTTGTCGCCCTGACCATTCGTCAGATGATCGATCATCTGCTCGGCGACATTGGTTTGGAATTCGGCGTCCTGGACCCCGCCCGTATCGCCTGCGACATGAAAGACCAACTTTCCCGCCTGCGTCACAGCTCTCGCGATGTCAGGGAAACTATCGGCAATGTCGTAGTGATACGACGGCAGCCCCAGCGGTCGCGGCAGTGGCTGGAAGCTCGTGTTGCGGTGACTGACAGGATTTAGCGCGGTGACGCCCGGATGGAGCTGTGAACTTCCTCGTGCCGGTCGCGCTCGGACGCGGCCCGGCTGCATGGGGTTTTGTGAGATATGCGTTCTGGACCGGGCTGGACTGGCCATGTCGTTCCCCTCTATTGGTTCGGTTGCGGATGAAATACAGCCCGCGGAGGCGGATCTATGATCCGTCCGCGATAGCGCAGCACAGCTCATGATCGAGCATCCCACTGCGATGGCGCCGCCAACACACAGAACCGGCCAGCCATCGTGGTCAGATCGGTTAAACTTTTGTGCCGCCCTGCACCTGCAGGAATCGCCGCGCCAGCGCGCCGTACAGCGGACGCCGGCACACCAGCCGAGACACCGCGAACGACAGAAACGCAGTCCCCATCAGCGGGATCATCAGGCTCTGGTTCGCCGTCATCTCCATCACGATCACCGTCGAGGTGATCGGGGCCTGCACCACACCGCAGAAATACGCCGTCATCCCCAGCAGGATCATCGCCCCCACCGGCGCGCCGGGGACCAGCGGCGCCAGCACCGACCCGAGCGCGGCACCAATCGACAAAGACGGCGCGAAAATGCCGCCCGGGATGCCGCTGACGTAGGACACCACCGTCGCCGCCAGCTTCAGCAGCGCGTAGACCGCCGGCAAGGTCGAGTGTTCCTCGACCATCTCCCGAGCCTGTTGATACCCGGTGCCATAGGTCTGGCCGCCGGACAGCAACCCGATGATCGCCAGCAGCAACCCGCACAGTGCGGCGAACGCGACGGGGTAACGCATGATCATCCGTCCCGCCCAGCCCGGCAGCCCCCGGGCGGCGACGATCAGCGCCTGGCTGAACAGCCCGCCCGCCAGTCCCCCGGTGACGCTGCACACGATCACCGCCAGCCAGGCCACATTGTTGGCCAACACCGCCGAGGTCTGCCCGAAATACGTGTAGTTGCCGACCAGGCCCAACGTCGTCGCCCCCGCCACGACAACCGCGGTGAACACGGTGCCGGAGGTGCGCGCCTCAAACGAGTGACTGAGTTCCTCGATGGCGAACACGATCCCGGCCAATGGCGTATTGAACGCAGCCGCGATCCCCGCCGCCCCTCCCGCCAGCACCAGCGCTCGGCGCAGTTCGAGGCGCGGCAGCCGCAGCAGGTTGCCCAGCGCATGCATGATGGACGCACCGACCTGGACCGTCGGCCCCTCGCGCCCGATCGAGGCCCCGGACGCAAGCCCCAGCAACGTCAGCAGCACCTTGCCCACGGCGATACGCAGCGACAGGACCCGGTCGACCATGGCCGGGTCGTGCATGTGCAATGCGGCGATGGTCTGCGGGATGCCGCTGCCCTGCGCCCCCGGGAACACATGCTTCGTCAGCAGGAAGGCGATCGTCAACCCGACGGGCGCGATGACGAACGGCAACCAGACGTGTTCGGCGGCGAAATGCAGGAACAATCCGCCGGCCCAGTCCGACGCCTTGGCGAACCCGACAGCGACCGCCGCCACCAGCACGGCACCCACCCAGAACACCACGCGGCGCCACCACAGCCGCGGTGATATCAACGGCATCCTGCCCATTCGCCGCAGACGCAGAATGAGGCGTCCGCCTCGCCCGACCTCCATGGAGTCCCTTGCTACAAAGACGATCCCGTGACCTTGCCATAGGCGCCGCGCATCCGCGATCCCTCTGGCCGCATTCGGGGTATGCGGCTAAATCCTTAACGCCGCAGCAGTTGATCAACTGGCTGACACGTACACCCGATGCCATGCCGCGCTCAGGATCGGCCGGGGCGCAACCCGAGCGATCAGGCGGCCTGCAGCAAGGAAGTCCGGCTGCGCATCTGGGGCTGAATCCGTGTGCCGAACTGCTCCATCCCGATCAGGAAGTCGTCGAAGGTGAGCATGACGCCTTCGACGCCCGGCACCTCCGACAATTCGTCCAGCATCCTGGCGATGTTGGAATACGATCCGACCAGCACCCCGCCTTGGGTCGGCAACTTCTGCATTCCGAACGTCTTCCGCTTGTTCGGACCGGCCAGCGGATCGCGCGACGGATCATCCTCGGCCTGGCTATCGCGCCAGGCGATCGCCTCATGGTCGGTGCCGGAGACGTAGTGCTCCCACTTGGCCATCGCCGCCTCATCGGTCTCATCGGCGATGATCATGGTGGACACCAGTGCGCCGCAGGACCGTCCGGTCTCCGCTGTTGCCTTCACCAGCCTGGCTACACTGTCCTTCACCGCGGTCGGGGTGTTGACGCCGAAGCTGGAGCAGAAATTGTAGTCCGCGTGCTGGGCTGCATACCGCGTTCCAGCGTCGCTTTGGGCGGCGCAGATGATGGGAATTTTCGCCGTCGGCGTGGGCAGGCAGCGGCAATCGTCCATCTGGAAGAAGTCACCCTTGAAATCCGATTTCCCGGTGTCCCACAGCTCGTTCATGACCGTAACGTATTCGGAGCAATAGTCGTAACGCCGGTTGTAGTGATCCTTCCCGGGCCAGATCCCCATTTGCGCATATTCACGCCGTTGCCAGCCGGAGATGATGTTTATCCCGAACCGCCCATGCGAGATGCTGTCGATCGTCACAGCCATCCGAGCGGTGATCGGCGGCGGCATGGTCAGCACCGCGCAGGTCGCGAACAGCTGGATCTTGGTGGTGACGGCAGCCAATCCCGCCATCAGGGTGAATGATTCCAGGTTGTAGTTCCAGAACTCCGACGGACCGCCGAAACCGTGCAGCTTGATCATCGACAGCGCGAAGTCGAAACCATAAACCTCGGCTTTCCGCACGATCTCGGCGTTCATGTCGAAGCTGGGCTTATACTTGGGAGACGTGGTGGAGATCAGCCAGCCGTTGTTGCCGATCGGAATGAAAACGCCTAGCTGCATGATCTATCTCCGTTTTACGATGTAATGAATTCGTTCCACTTACGCGTCAGGTATCGATCCTCGTCCATGACCGAGTTCCACACCGCTATGTGGCCCATCCGCTGGTCGAAGCTGCCGCCATCGCGGGAGCGTCCGGCTTTTTCCACCAGCTTGCCGAAAGGATCGACGATGTCGGTGGTGGCGGGCTGGCCGCCGTACCAGTAATCCCATTCCGCAGTCGTTAGGAATTTACGCGCGTTCTCCGGCTGGGTGGAGTAATAACCCTCGCGCGCGATGACTGCGCCGGGAAAGCCGGAACAATACCAGTTCAAATATTCATAGAAGCAGTCGAGCTTAAGGCCTGACACGTGCTTCATCGCGCCCATCGTGTAGCCCCAGCCGCGATAGCCTTCCTTCAGCGGCTGGAATGTGCACGGAATTCCCCGTGTGCGCACCGCGGTGACCGCTGGCGACCACATGGACTGGATGACGACCTCGCCCGAAGCCATCAGGTTCACCGACTGGTCGAACGTCGACCAGAACGAGCGGAACTGGCCCGACTGCTTGATCTCCATCATCGTGGCGATCGTTTTGTCGATCTCCGGACGCGTCATGTTGCCCTTGTTGCCGTACTTGACGTGTCCGCCGGCCTCCATCGCCATCGCGACATCGATCACGCCGGTCGTCGGGCTATCCTGCAACGCCGCCTTGCCCTTGAAATCCGGGGAGATCAGGTCGGCCCAGCTTGTCACCGGGCGCCCGGTCAGGTCAGGCCGGATGCCCAACGTGTCGGCATTGGTGACGGTCGGGATGACGTTTACCCAGTCGGTTGGCTCCTCGGCGAATTTGTTGCCGGTCTGATCCGCGGCGTAGAGGATGGTGTATGGCGCCACGCCTTGCTTCGACGCCTCCTGCCCATTGGCGTAGGTGCCCTTGCTGAACAGCGGATTTGTCTGGTCCCACCACTTGAACTTGTTGACCGGAATGGTCTGCAGGACGTTCCGGCCGACGAGGTATTTCAGATACACGATGGTGATGTCGCAGCAATCCATTGCGGTGGACTGCGACAGCAGGCGATTGAGCAGATCGACATTCTCCGCCGCCTGCATCTGCACTGTGAAGCCAAGGTCTTTGGATGCCTGATCGGCGATGGAAGCGATCGCGGTCACCGGCGGTCCCGAATGGCGCAGCACCACGTCCTTGATGTTCTGCGCCCAGATCGTTGGGAATCCGTTGATCGCACCGCTGCCGATCGCTGCTCCCGCAAGTTTCAGCACCGATCGGCGGGACTGGGACGGGTGAGCGCTCTTTTGGCCGGTCATGGTGTGAAACCTCCAAGATGCCGTCGTGGCTGGGCGCGGGTGGCTGTCACGCACAGCGCCAGCCGCTGTTGAGCGCGGTTAACCCAGCAAGACCGGTGCCAACGGCCGATCGGCTATGCAAGTGTATATATCCCCGGTTGTATATATCCCGGGTCTTGGACGGCATTGCCCAAAAGATCGGCCAGCAGGGACCCTTATTCAGTCACATGCATCGCGTTTGCCCCGGGCAGCCTTCCGCAAGGCCCCTTCCGCCGCCCCTTTCATCCGCGACCGAAACCGCGCTATCCTGCCGCCAAATCAAACGTCTCAGGGGGAAATCCATGTCCTGGCTGGCGCGGCTTACCTGCCGCCTGTTACCGCTTGCCGTCCTGCTTGCAGGCAGTGCCCGCGCCGCCGAACCCTTCACCATCGGGCTGAACCTGGGCCAGACCGGCGCGCTGGCTCCGAACGGCAAAGCCGCTCTGCTGGCCATGCAGATCTGGGTCGAGGACACCAACGCCAAGGGCGGTCTGCTCGGGCGACCGGTCAAGCTGCTCACCTATGACGACCAGTCGAACCCGGCGCTGGTGCCGGGGATCATCTCCAAACTGCTGGACGTCGACCATGTCGACATCCTGATCGCCGGCAACGGCACCAACATGGTCGCCCCCGCCCTGCCCCTGGCGATGCAGCGCAAACTGACCCTGATCGGACTGTTCGGCCTGGACGTGAACGGCGAGTTCCACTACCCGAACTACTTCTCGATCATCCCGGCCGGCGGCGAGCGCCCCAAGGAAGCCTTCTCGGCTGGATTCTTCGCCATGGCCGCCGCCGCCAACCCGAAGCCGAAAACCATCGCCCTGGTCGGCGCCGATGCCGAGTTTGCCCGCAACGCCGTGGACGGCGCCCGCGCCCAGGCCAAACGCGACGGCTACCGGATTGTCTACGACAACACCTACCCGCCGACGACCGCGGACTACTCGCCGATCGTCCGAGCGATCCAGGCAACCAATCCGGACATGGTCTTCGTGGGGTCCTATCCGCCCGACACCGTCGGCATGATCCGCGCCGCCAATGAGGTCGGGCTGCACACGAAGCTGTTTGGCGGCGGCATGGTCGGGCTGCAGGCGACCTCCATCAAGACCCAACTCGGCCCGTTGCTCAACGGCGTCGTCAACTACGATTTCTGGCTGCCGGTTGGCGCCTACAACACCCCCGAGGCCGGGGCATTCCTGAAAAAATACCAATCCCGCGTCGGCGAAAGCGGCGTCGATGCGCTCGGCTACTATTTGCCGCCGTTCGCTTACGCCGACCTTCAGATTGTCGGCGAAGCGGTGGAGGCCACGCACGGCACCGACCAGGACAAACTGGCCGAATACCTGCGTTCCCATGTGTTCCACACGCTGGTGGGCGACATCAAGTTCGGCCCCAACGGCGAATGGGCCGAACCGCGCGTGCTGGAGGTCCAGTTCCATGGGATCAAGGGTCATGACGTCGAGCAATTCCGCGAATTGACCACCCAGACGGTGCTGTTTCCGCCCGCGCTGAAGACCGGAGATTTGCTGTATCCATACACCGATGCCCGGAACTGACCCCGATTTGCATCAGCTTCCTGCGACGCATTGCCAAAGATCGCGTCGCGCGAAGCGCCATGTTGCCTTCTCCGTGCACCTTCGTGGTTCTTCGTGCTAACCCCTGGCTTGCTTGCGGAAGACAACGCGCCCGCGGCGTAACTCGCCGGCACCGCGCGCGACGATGCGTCAATCCAGCAGGGACACGCCCGGCATCACGGCCAGAGACCATTCCCCATCTATCACTTGCAGGGCAATCCGCGTGAGCCGGCGATCCGTCATTTGCACCGGCACGCGGTGCGCGGCCTGTCCGAGGTGCTGCCTCCCTTGAAAGGCCGGCGTTTGACCGGCCGTCGACTTGTCGCAAAGCGGACAGGGTCCACGGAACCCCGTGCATGAAGCCCGTCCCGGTAGGATCCTCTGGGCCTCTGCGCCTCGGTGGTGAAAAAATCTTGCGCTTACACGCGGCCAGGCTCGTCCATTTGGCCCCCGGCGCCGGTACGGGATTCGTCGACCACGGCACCTGATGCCCGCAACTGGCCGCACCTACAGACCCGGCCCCATCGCCGTCCGCAGGTCCGTCTCGATGCCAGTCTCGCACATCAGCAGCGCGGCGCGGATCGCGGGCAGCGCTGGCTCGAACCGCTGCGCCGGCATGGCAACGGACACCGCGTAACGCCGCTCGCCGGCCTTAATCCCGACCCCGATCGCGCAAATACCCTCCGTCAGTTCCTGCCGGTCGTAGGCGAACCCGGTCCGCCGAACCTCCGCCAATTCAGCCAGCAGCGCCGGCAGGCTGGTGATGCTGCGAGCTGTCGCCGGCGACAGCGCCGGACCCATCAGCCGCTCCACCTCGGCGTCGGACATCGCGGCCAGCAGCGCCTTGCCGTTCGCCATGCAATGCAGCGACAGCCTGGTGTCCTTGCTCGGAACAGCCCGCAATTCACGATCCGAAACGAGTTGATCGAGGAACTGAACCTGCCTGCCCTGCGCCTGGGAAATGTCGACGGTTTCGCGCAACCGATCGAACAGCGCCTGCAAATGCGGCCGCGCGAGCCGGACCACGTCCACCCGGATGGACCCGGCAAGTTCCGCCAAGGCAGGCCCGAGCCGCACACCGGGGCCGGCGACACCACCGACCTCGACCAGCCGTTCCTGCTGCAGGGCCTGAACCAGACGCTGAACGGTGGAGCGCGGTAGCCCGACGGCACCTGCGATCTCACCAAGGCTCATGCCCTGGTGCTGTTGACCGAGCGCCCGCAGGACGGCCGCCGCGCGCGCGATGGACTGGATGCCAACGCGATCGTCTTCGATTGTGTTCCGCAAAATGCTCCCTCGAGGTGCACCGTATACCGGTACACCAAAAACCACAATTCCCTTGAAGACCGCATCGCGTACCGATACATCCCGTACCGAAACCTGAAAGCCGCCAAATGGTCATCGCGCGCGATTCATTCGCCTTCACCCTTTTGCTCGGTGCCCTGGCAGCGCTACCGCCGCTCGGCATCGACATGAGCCTGCCCGCCCTACCCGCCATCGCTTCAGGGCTCGGCACATCCACCGCGGCGGCCGGCGCGACACTCAGCATCTTCCTGCTCGGTTTCGCGATGGCGCCGCTGATTTTCGGCCCATTGTCGGACCGCTTCGGCCGCCGGCCCGTGCTGCTGACCGGGGTTGCGGTCTTCGCGGCGGCGGGCCTGCTCTCCGCCGAGGCGCCATCGATCGGCTGGCTGCTGGCCGGACGGCTCACGCAGGGCATGGGCGCTGGCGTGGGGGCGGCAATGCCGCTGGCCATCATCCGCGATCTGTTCACCGGCAACGCCGCCCGCACCCGCCTGTCCTACGTCACCGTCGTGCTCAGCGTGGCGCCGCTGGTGGCACCCTCGCTCGGCAGCGCGGTCATCCCGTTCGACGGATGGCGCGGAGTCTATCTGACCCTCGGTGTCGTCAGCACCCTTCTCTGCCTGGTCGTCGCGTTCGGCTTTGCCGAATCCATGAACCCCGTCCGCAAACAAAGCCTGCAACCAAGGCAGCTGCTGATCCGCTACCGCCGCGTGCTTGGGCACCGCGCGAGTCTCGGCTTTTCGCTGATCAACGCGCTGACCTTTGCCTGCATGTTCGCGTTCATATCGGGCTCGCCGCTGGTGCTGATCGACGGTAGGGGCTTCAGTGCCGCCGCGTTCAGCCTGGTGTTCGCCTGCGCCGGCTTCGGCACGATCGGTGGTGCATTCCTGAACGGGCAGCTCGCCAAACGCGGCGTCGCGTCATCGCGCATATTGTTCTGCAGCCTGCTGGCAGGTTCGGCCAGCACCCTGGCGCTCGTGGCCCTGTCGGTGACCGGCCACGACAGCATAACGACGTTGCTGCCGTTGTTGATGGTCAGCAACGCCACCTATGGCCTGGCCGGCCCGAACGCCACGCATGAGGCGCTGCAACCCCTTCCGGAGGCAGCCGGGATCGCGGCGGCGGTCCTGCGCTGCATCCAGATGATCGCGGGTGCGGGCGCAAGTGCCTTGGTGCCGCTGCTCTATCGGGGCCATTCATCGCTGCCGATGACCGCCGTCATGGCGGGATGCACGGTCTCGGCGCTGCTGCTGTTCATGCTTGGTCTTCACCGTTCGGAGGCCGTCGGCGCTACATCGGCGGTACGTCCGGCCGAGTGACGAGCCTCATCATTCGGATGGTCAAACCGCTGGCTCAACGCCCGATGCACGCGCATCTCGATCCATCATGACTTCCGGCGCCTGCCAACGGGCCCGGATCGTCGAAAGGCGCAGGGCTCCGATGCGGTATCAAGCGCCAAAATCCATTAACAATCGCTAATTTCTTGGGGCTAGAGCAACATCAGCCTGACTGGAACAGTCCGGCTGATAAAGTTGCTCGTGAAAACAATGGTCTAGAGCATGCTGACTGTTTCCAGTCAGCCTAAAAATGCTCTA
>JAQGHW010000511.1 GCA_028291505.1 Rhodopila sp.
ACACTTGAGCGCGTGCATACAACCCGCCTGACTCTTATGTGAGGCGCTCACCGACAAGCGCTTGAAGGACAATCGGCGCCGAGTACCTCGCCACAGTGATTTTGACCGGTTGAGCGTATCCCGGCTCCAGCGCGGGTAAGTCGGAACGATCGACCAGAACGGCAATGCTTCGCGGCGCTCCCGGCCGTCGCGAGATTAGGCCGCCTCGTTCGAGCGTCAGGAGCATCTGGTGAACCGAAGGCGGGGTAACCTGGAAGAACCGTTGGATGTCCGCCTGTGCCGGCGGACGTCCGTTCACCATCGTATAGGCGTGAATGAACGCCAGATATTGGCCCTGCCTGGCCCTCGACAGCGGGGGATCAGCAATGAACATACGTTACCGGGTGGAACTGAGCGAGGCGGAACGTGCGCGACTACGCGGCTGAGCTCCCCTCTTTCTTCATGCCCTCCACATAGCTTTCGAGCCTGTCCAGCCGCTGCTCCCAGACGGCCCGCTGTTTGCCGAACCAATCCTCGGCCATGATGAGGCGCGTTGGCACAAGACGGTAGCGGCGCTCGCGACCCTGCTTCGCCGATTGGAGCAGGCCCGATTGCTCGAGAACACGAAGGTGCTGGGCGAAGGATGGCAAAGTCATCTGATACGATTGGGCGAGTTCGGTCATTGAGGCCGGCCCTTTTGAGAGTCTCTCAATCACTGAAAGGCGCGTCGGGTCCGCCAATGCTTTGAAAACCTCGCCTATCCGGCAGTCGCCTGCGGCTTCTCGTGGATGCAAAGCCATGTCATCCCCGCGCAAGATACTCGGCCAACTTGCCGAGCGTTTGGTAGCCAAGCTCCACGGCCCCGAATCCGATGGTGGCGTCGCGCTGGTCTTTGCTCGGATGGAACTGACGAAGTGTCAGAACGGTCTTGCCGTCTCCTTGTTCGTCGAATGTGATTGTCACGTGGAACCGCTTTGGATCATCGTTCAGGTCAGAACCGTGATCATAGACCAGCCGTTCTCCAGGAACGATCTCCAGAAATCGAATGCGATTGGAGAAAATCTGGCCTCCTGGGGCGATCATGTTGAAGCGCCATGTGGCGCCGACGCTCGCCGCGCTCTGTTCGAGCACTTCGCACCGAAACCCGGTTGGGCCGAACCAATCGAACATCCGCCCTGGCTCGATCCAGGCCCGGTAGACCAGGTCTCTTGGCGCATTGATGACACGGGACAAAACGATTTCACGATCGAGTTCTCCGCTGGCGTAAGGGTGTTCGATGCTCACGAGGCAGTCTCCTGTCAGAACGATAATTAAGGCGATTACCTTAGTATCACCATTCGAAAACTAAGGTCAATGCCTTAGTGTCGCATCATCGCCAAGGAGCGCCTCGCCGTGCCCGATTCAATCCCGCTAATTTCTCTGCGTCGTGGCCTACGTGGGACGGGGAATTGCCGCGCTTGCGTCCGATCCGGATCGGAACCGCTGGACCCGGAAGTCTGTCACGGCGGCCGACCTCGCGCGCTGTTCACACCGCTCGCGCAGTCCTTTGCCACGGCATCGGGCCTGCCGCTGTTCACGGTATCGATGATCCAGGGCATCGGCTTTGCAACGCCAGTTCTGCCCTACCAGGCGTCCCAAGCAGGTCACCAAGCGTGCCGGCACAGATTGCGCCAAAGAAGAAACCAATAAAGGTGGTACTCCCCAGCACACCCGTTTGCACGCTGCTGAGGCCCCAAAGCGCCGAAACGACCGGCAGCACGAACGCCATGATCGCCCCGTCCATGGCATCGAACGTGTAACCAAGTCCGCCCATGAACAGCAGCCGCGGGTGCACGTTGCAGAACGGCAGGCGCTCCAGGCGATCGGCGACATCGGACATGTGCATGCCTCTCCTCTGCGGTTGCGAACGCCGGCCAGGACGCAGTCGGCACTGCCCCACACCACTTCCCCACACCACTTCCCCACACCAGAGCAAGTTTCGCGCCACCGCCAGGACACACCGACCACGCCCAGGGGCCGCTCTCCCCCATGGCTATCGCCAACGGCGCAAGGCGCTGACCGATCCAGCCTAACCCCCGCCACCCCCCAGCCCCGAACCACGCGGGGCAACGATCTTGAACGTTTGTCTGTCGCAAAAAGTGTCGGCCCCATCAATCGACATCGTGACGAACCGCGAGGTGAACCGTCCCGTGACCGCCGCCTTCCGATTTCCCCCTACCTCGGTCACCGATAGCTGGAAGCTGTCGTCGGCATTCAGCGTCCCGGAAAGTGTCGCGGTATGACGCAGCCAGTCACACACCACGAACCCAGCCATCGACCTATGCGGATCAACAACAAAATGCCAGTCCAGTTCCGAACAACCGCCTGTCGCCACGGTATGAAGGATGTAAACCTGACCGATCTGCACTTGCTCCAACGCCACGGCAGGCGAAAACGGCGCGCTCGCGGCGACAGCGATCAGCCCGGTCATCAGCGCCGATGCTCGTCTCCTGGTCATCATCTTGCGCCCTCCCTGAGAGTCCGACCGCCCGCCACGGCAAGTGAACGCCGCCCCCTGACGCTCCACCCGTCCAGCGACTACACACTGCCGGATGCCCCCACGCCAACCACTCCGCCGCAAACCCCCCGACCCAGCCCGGGTCCAGATCGACCGCGTCGGATCGGAGGGCGACGGCATCGCCCGCCTGCCAGACGGCACGCCGCTATACCTCCCGTTCACCCTCCCCGGCGAATCAGCAACTGCCCGCCCGCTGCAACCAAGAGGCGACGGTTGGCACGCCCACGCCGAGATCATCGCCAACCCCAGCGACGCCCGCGTCGACCCGCCCTGCCGCCATTTCGGCCGCTGCGGCGGCTGCGTCCTGCAACACTGGCGCGACACCGACTATCGGACCTGGAAAGCCGGCCTGCTCGCCTACGCCCTCCGCCAGGCCGGCTTCACGCCCCCCGATCCGCTCCCCTTCGTCCCCGGCCTGCCGGGTGAACGCCGCCGCATCGATTTCGCCGTCCGCCGATCCGCCGGCCGCATCATCCTCGGCCTGCACGGCCAACGCTCCGCCGAGGTCATCGACCTGACCGACTGCCTCGTCCTCCACCCCACCCTTATGGCGCTGATAGCCCCACTGCGCACCCTGCTGCAGCCGCTCAAAGCGATCCGGCGGGAAGCCTCCGTCGTCATCAACCTGCTGGACTCCGGCCCCGACATGCTGCTGCGCACCGACGCGCCCCTGACCCTCGACGACCGCACCGCCCTGACCGGCTTCGCCCGCGCCCACCGCCTGCCGCGCGTATCCCACACCGAGGCCAACGACACGCCGGAGACGATCGCCCTGCTGCGCCCCCCCACCACGACCCTATCGAAGACCACCGTCCGCCCGCCCCCCGGAACGTTCCTGCAAGCAACAGCCGAAGGCGAACGCGCGATCATAGAAGCGGTCCTGAACGCCATGCCCAGCAAGATCACCAGCAAGACCCGTGTCGCCGAACTCTACGCTGGCTGCGGCACCCTGACCTTCGCACTGGCCGCCCACCTGCGCGTTGCCGCCTTCGAAGGCGATAGCGCAACGATCGACGCGCTGAAACAGGCCATCAACCAGGGCGGCCTCGCCGGCAGGATCGAGGTGTTCCAGCGCGACCTCGCCCGCCAGCCCTTGTCGGCCAAGGAACTCCAGGCATTCGCCGCCGTCGTGCTCGATCCGCCCCACAACGGCGCCGCCGCGCAAATCGCCCAGATCGCCGCCGCCGCGGTCCCCACCGTCATCTACGTCAGCTGCAACCCCGCCACCCTGTCCCGCGACGCCAGCACCCTGCTCGGTGCCTCCTACAAACTACAAGCCGTCACCGCGATCGATCAGTTCCTATGGTCCGCCCGCCTCGAAAGCGTCACGATCTTCCGCCGTGGCTAACCCGATCTGACCAAGCAACGAATCCCACCCCAGGTTGACAGCCCGCCGAACCCGCCCTCTACAAACCTCCATGTCCCAGCGCTCAACCCTTCCGATCCCACCCCACCCCGACGTCGTCATCGAATCCGAACAACGCGTCTGGTCCGGCCGCTTCCCGCTCGACGTCGTGAAATTCCGCCACCGCCGCTTCGACGGAACCCTCTCCAACACCCGTACCTGGGAACTTTGGCGCCGAGGCCGCGCCGCCGCGCTGCTGCCCTACGATCCCATCGCCGACGCCCTCGTCCTGATCGAGCAATTCCGTTTTCCCGCCCTGGCCGCCGGCGTCGATCCAACCCTGGTCGAGCTCCCCGCCGGCCTG
>JAQGHW010000512.1 GCA_028291505.1 Rhodopila sp.
GTCCGTGCCACACGCAGAACGAAACCACGCAGCCATTGATGCCCCGGAACGTTGTCCACCCGTCGATGCCACAGCATCGCCGTAACCTGCCGAGGCGAGGCAAAAGGTAACGTCAGCACCTCCAGCGGAGCCGTCCCGGCAAATGCTCGCGCAGTGCGTTCCGACAGGATCGCCACCAACTCGGACTGTGCCAGCGTCGCCGCCGCCGCGAGCAACGGCACGCGCAGCGCCACCCGTCGAACCAGTTTGTGCCGAACCAACTCCGCGTCCACGAAGTCGGTCTCCTCGCCCGTGGAGGACAGGATGAGGTGTGGATACGTCCCCAGGTCATTCAGCGAAATCGTTCCGTCGATCGCCGCCGGGTGACCACGCCGCACCACCGCGGCGAACCCATTGTCGAACAGCCGCAAATCGGAAAACCGCTCGGCCGGCGCGGCAAGGCCACCAATCGCCAAATCCAGCTCGCCACGATCCAGTCGCTCAGGAAGATTAAGCGTGCCGCTGGGACGTAGATCGAGAGCGACCCCCGGTGCCTGCGCCCGCATGGCGGCAACCAGCGGCGCCGCGAGGACCACCGTAGCGCGATTGTCCATCGCCAGCGTAAAGCCGCGTTCAGCCGTTTCCGGGTCGAACGGGGCAGCCCCGTCAAGCGCGGTACGCAGGCTGTCCAGCGCCGCGCGGACCGGCCCGACAAGCCGTTCGGCAAACGGCGTCGGCGCCATCCCATCCGGAGTCCGCACAAACAACTCGTCGCGCAATGCGCTCCGCAGCCTGGCAAGCGCGTGGCTGATCGCCGGCTGAGTCATATTCAGCTTGGCGGCCGCCCGCGTCGCGTTGCGCTCCTGCGCGACAGCATCGAACACGACAAGCAGGTTCAGGTCGAGCATCCGCCAGTTCATGCCGTCCTCCGCCTGTCATGCTGCCCTAGTATCGCGCATCATAGAAGCGCGATACGTCGGTTTTGGTTTGAAGTCGCCGATTCACGCGGTGAATCGCGGTCGCGTAGCGACTCACGCTTCTCTGCGATCGGGTACTAGTCCCGTGGCCGAACCAAGGGTTCATGCAGCGTGCGCATGGTTCGGTGCACACCCCGCATTGGTCGTCCGTCCTCGCCCTGTTCAATCTGGCGAATATGTTCCGTATCGAGGGGTCCAACATGATTGAGCAACCCGCGTTACCGATCTGGCGGTCATCGCCAACCAGGGTCGTCGTTCTGATACTGCATCCACCAGAGTTGGCCGCCATGGCGCGCGACCTGGTCAGCGCATGGCAGCCCGCCATTCCGGCGGCGGACCTCTTGACCGCCGGCGTCACCGAGGGCGGTCGCATCGAGCTTCCGAATCTGACCGACGGGCCGCTCGATCAAACCGACCGCCGCAAGCGCCCCCTGATCCTCGCCGGGATCTGCGGTGCTGAAGCGCCCGCCCTGCAGCTTGCGTTCGACCGATCGCTGCCACAGTGCACCGGTGTCCTGATCGGTGGTCGCGTCCTGCCGCCACTCGGACCGCTGGCGACACGAATGGCGGATCGAGCGGTCAGGCTGCGCCTGCTCTGGCAGGTGGACGACCCGACGGCCTGGGCCGCGCCGATGGGCGAACTGCTCTCCTGGTTCCGAGCAGCAGGCCTGGATGCGCAGGGTGCCGTCCTTGAGCCATCATTCCAGCAACCCGAGGGACTGACTGGTATGCGCGCGGGGTCAGAAAGCCCGATAATGGAAGAATGCGCCGTCGGATCCAGCCCATCGCCAGCCCTGGTCCGTATGGGCCGCATCTACCTGGCGGAACTCGTGGCGCTGGCGATGGACATGCAGCCGCGGCCAATGCTGTCGCAACCCTCCCGTCCGGAGCAGCAGATCGGCACCGACAGCGAGCGTTCACGTTCGGCCGGGGATGAAATCCGTGCTGCCAGGGTGCCGCTGAAACTTTGGGACCAGCAATGATCGGTCTGGTCAGGATTGCCCTTCGGCGCCCCTATACATTCGTCGTCATGGCGCTGCTGATCCTGATCTTCGGGGTCGCGTCAGCGCTGCGCACCCCCACCGACATCTTCCCGAATATCAATATTCCAGTTGTCAGCGTGGTGTTCAGCTTCACCGGCCTTCCGCCTGACGATATGTCCGGCCGCATCGTCACGTTCTACGAACGGGCACTCACCACCAGTGTCAACGACATCGAGCACATCGAGTCACAGTCGATCCCCAACTACGGCATTATCAAGATTTTCTTCCAGCCGACCGTGAACATCAATGCCGCGCTGGCCCAGGTCTCCGCGATGTCGCAAACGGTGCTGAAGCAAATGCCCGCCGGCATCACGCCGCCGACCATTCTCAGCTTCAACGCATCCAGTGTGCCGGTCCTTCAACTTGCGCTATCCAGCGGCAAACTTTCCCAGACGACGCTGTTCGACGACGCCAGCAGTTTCATTCGGCCGCAATTGGCCTCGGTCGCCGGCGCCGCGATCCCACTGCCTTATGGGGGCAAGGTCCGCCAGGTTCAGGCTGACCTCAATCAGCAGGCGCTGCACACCTACGGCATCTCGGCAAACGACGTGGTCAATGCTTTGGCGATCCAGAACCTGATCACCCCGGTCGGGACCCAGAAGATCGGCAGCTTCGAATATACTGTCAATCTGAACGACTCTCCTTCGACCATCGCGGCATTCAACAACCTGCCGATCAAGACCGTCAACGGAACGGTCATCTACATGCACGACGTGGCCTATGTGCATGACGGCAGCCCGCCGCAGACCAACGTCGTCCAGGTCGATGGCAAAAGCGCCGTCCTGCTGGCGGTGATCAAGTCCGGCGCGGTCTCGACGCTGTCGATCATCTCCGGCATCAAGAGCTTGCTTCCGAGCATCGCCAAGACGCTGCCGTCCAGCCTGAACCTGACCGCGGTCGGCGATCAATCGGTATTTGTGACCAGTGCTGTCGCCAGCGTGGTCCGCGAAGGCGTCACCGCGGCGGTGTTGACCGGAATGATGATCCTTCTGTTCCTTGGAAGCTGGCGGTCCACCCTGATCATCACCGTGTCGATCCCGCTGGCCATCCTCGCCTCGGTAACGGCGCTTGCCGCGATCGGCGAGACCATCAACGTCATGACACTGGGCGGGCTTGCCCTTGCCGTGGGCATCCTGGTCGACGATGCAACAGTAACGATCGAGAACATCAACCGCCACCTCGAACACGGTGAGGAAATCGAACCGGCAATCCTGAACGGAGCCTCGCAGATCGTCGCCCCCGCCACGGTATCGCTGCTGTGCCTGTGCATCGCATTCGTTCCGATGTTCGGTCTTGGCGGCGTCGCGGGCTACCTGTTCCGGCCCCTGGCAGAGGCGGTGATCTTCGCGCTCGTTGCCTCCTACATCCTGTCGCAAACCCTTGTCCCGACGATGGCGAACTACCTGCTGCGCCAGCAGGCGCATCAACCCGAACCGGAACCGGGAAACAACGCCCCACCCCCGCGCCGGCGCAACCCGCTGACCCGCTTCCAGCAGGCGTTCGAGCGCGGTTTCGAGGCAACCCGCGGCATCTACCGTGGCCTGCTGCAGCTTTGCCTGCGCAACCATTTCAAGCTTGCCGGGGGTTTCCTGGGCATCACCGTGCTGTCGTTCGCACTCATTCCCTATCTGGGCCAGGACTTCTTCCCGGCCGTCGATGGCGGCCAGATCAAGCTGCATGTGCGCGCACAGACCGGCACCCGGATCGAAGACACCACCAGGCTTTGCGATCGGATCGGCGAGGCGATTCACCAGATCATTCCGGCCGATCAACTCGCGGGCATCGTCGACAACATCGGCCTCAGCGTCAGCGGCATCAACATGGCGTACAACAATTCAGGCACTATCGGCGTGGAGGACGCCGATGTCATGATCACCCTCCAACCCACCCATGCACCGACGGCGAACTACGTCCAGGCGATGCGCGATCAACTGCCGCGCGAGTTCCCCGGCACCAGCTTCGCTTTCCTGCCTGCCGACATGGTCAGCCAGATCCTGAATTTCGGCGTTCCGGCACCAATCGACCTGCAGGTCGTCGGCAACGATCTGCCGGCGGACCGGACCTACGCCAACACGTTGCTGTCACGGATCAGTCGTATCCCCGGCATCGCCGATGCCCGCATCGAGCAGGCGTTTCAGCAGCCGACCCTGAACGTCAAGCTGGATCGTTCGCTTTCCGGCCTGGTCGGACTCACCGAGAAAGACGCTGCGAACGCCATGCTGACCACGCTGGCCGGCAGCTTGCAAACCTCACCAACCTACTGGCTGAACCCACAGACCGGCGTTTCGTACCCGGTCTCGGTGCAGACCCCGCAACGCGACATCGACACCATGAGCGGACTGACGAACCTGCCGCTGACGCCGGGCAGCGGCGCCGCCAGCGGCACGCAGTTGCTGGGTGGACTGGCGACGATCCAGCGCACGGGGAGCGATGCCGTGGCGCCTCATTACAACGTCCGGCCGGTCATCGACATCTATGCGACGACGCAAGGACGCGACCTTGGTGGTGTGGCCGCTCACATCCGCCAGGCGATGCAAGACACCGCGAAGAACGTCCCGAACTGGGCCAGCGTCGTGTTGCGCGGCCAGGTGGCGACAATGACCAGCGCCTATCAGCAACTGTTCGTCGGCCTCGCGCTGGCCATCGTGCTGATCTACCTGCTGATCGTGGTGAATTTTCAGTCCTGGCTCGATCCGTTCGTGGTCGTGCTGGCGTTGCCGACCGCGCTGGCCGGTATTGTCTGGATGCTGTTCACCACGGGAACCACGTTGTCGGTCCCGGCACGGACCGGCGCCATCATGTGCATGGGCGTGGCAACCGCGAACAGCATCCTGGTCACCAGTTTCGCACGCGAACGCCTGGCGGCCGGCGCCGACCCGGTCACCGCCGCGATGGACGCCGGCGGCACCCGGTTCCGTCCGGTCCTGATGACAGCCCTGGCGATGATCATCGGCATGATCCCCATGGCGGTCGAGCCCGGGCAGAATCAACCGCTGGGACGCGCGGTCGTGGGCGGCCTTATCTTCGCGACCTGTGCGACACTTTTCCTGGTGCCCACCCTGTTCAGCATCGTGCATGGCCACGACCGGAAGGTCACCGACCCATCGCCGGCATCGCACGCCCCCCAACACCTGACCTGACCGGAGCGCCAAATGTCCGCGGACCCCATCAAGACCCCGAGCCGCCGCCTGCTGCTACTGGCCGCCGCAATCGCAATGATTGCCGCGGGTTCGGTAGCCGTGACCGGCATCGTCAACCGCGCCGATGCCAGTCGGAAGCTGGTGCAATGGACCGATCAGCACGCCATCCCGACGGTCCAACTGGCCGCGCTCGATCACGGCAGCGGACAGCAGGACCTGACCTTGCCGGGCGACATTCAGCCATTCAACAAGGCGCTGATCAACGCGCGCGTCAGCGGCTATCTGAAGTCATGGCAGAACGATATCGGTGCCCATGTGAAGGCCGGCGATGTGCTGGCATCGATCGATACGCCTGATCTGGACCAGCAGTATTCCCAGGGACAGGCCGATCTCGCCACCGCCACCGCGAATGCGCAACTGGCGGCGGTGACCGCCCAGCGCTGGACCACCCTGGTCAAGTCGCAATGGGTGTCGCGGCAGGCCGCCGACGACAAGACCGGCGCCGCCGTCGCGACGAACGCCACGATGCAGTCCGCGACCGCGAATGTGAAACGGTTGCAGGCAATGGAAACGTTCAAGAGCATTGTCGCGCCCTTCGACGGCGTCGTCACCGAGCGGAACACGGATGTCGGAGCGTTGATCAATGCCGGCAGCAGCACCGGCACGGCGTTGTTTGAGGTTTCCGACCTGCACAAGGTGCGGATCTACGTCCAGGTGCCCCAGGCTTTCGCCGGCCAGCTTCACCCCGGACTGAACGCAAACTTTGAGATGCCGCAGTATCCCGGCCAACAGTTCGACGCCAGCGTGGTCACGATGTCGCATGCGATGATCGCAAGCTCACGCAGCATGCTGGTCGAATTGCAGGCCGACAATACCGAGGGCAAATACTTCGCGGGCGCCTACTGCCAGGTGCATTTCCAGCTTCCAAGCGACCCGAACGTGGTGCGCGTACCGGCAACGGCACTGGTGCCCGCCAACAACGGTACGGACGTTGCCGTGATGGGCGCCGGCAACAAGGTGCAGTTGAAGCCGGTCCAACTCGGCCGCGACTTCGGCGACAGCGTGGAGGTCGTCGCTGGGCTTTCCACCACGGATCGGGTCATCGATAGCCCGCCCGAGACCTTGCAGACCGGCGATCAGGTCCAGTTGGCCGCGACCCAACCGCCGTCGTCGCAACACGTTGCCGCACGTTGATCGCATGAAATCGACCCGTCCGGCGGCGAAGCCTGAGCCATTGAGGCTACGGGATCGTCGCCACGATCGTCGAAGTGACCCCGTCCGGATTGGGCGTGACAACGACCGACGCGCCGATGGCCTTGTACTGCAACACGATCCTCGGGACGTCAGCGTTCGGGGTCGCAGTTAGCGTTTCGACACTCGGCATATTGATACACCTCCGTGATGCGGATCCATGTCAGAGACCCAGGCAGGAAATGACGGCACTTCGGTCCGCGTCGGCCCCGCCATTGATCAAAAACGGAATACTGCCGGCGGTGTTGTTCTGCGTCATGCAGAGCAGCAACCTGGCCTGGTTAGCTGCATTCACTGAATGGCCATCGGGCATCCAGAACGACTCGATCTTTTTGCTCAGGGTCGGACTGTAGTTGTATTGCGCCGAGAGTGCCGCGGTCACCCGGGCCGATGCATCGGTGGCTTTTGCACTGGCGGACTCGTTAACGCCCTCCAACGCATTTATCAGGGTCCCAGCCTGATAATAGTCCTGAAGATCTTTGCTGGCAGCCTCCAGCGGATATTTAGTTACATCCGAATTCATGCTGGTTAGCATCTTCGCGAAGACAAAAGATCGGCCCGCTTCCATCTCAGTTACCAGGGCTGTGACGGTCTTTTGGTAGAGAACGTCTTTATCAATCGACGCTTTGGCTCCGATCACACCCGCGGACGCGGCTGCGAGTGCGGCCTTCGTTCCGGCGTCGCCGATCGTCGCACCCAGCCCTGCCAGGGTCAGCGACACAAAATCGGTCCCAATCGACAGAAGGTTCTGCTGCCGATTTATACTGACTTTGAAATCATTGAAGTTCTGGTCTATTTGGGATATATCGGAGTAAATGATCTGGTTGCGGATCGCCATTCGCCGATCCGCCGAAGTACCAGGATTGTTGTACTCTGCCACGAGAGCCTTGAGAGTGGTCTGATCGAGTGAAGTTACAGTGGTCGGAAGGCTGTCAGGCTGACCGGGATAGCCGGTGACAGCCGCGCACGCAGCCAAGGTGACCAGCGCCAGCAATAAAACCAGCAGCCTCATTTGAACGCCATCCCCCTTGTCGAGGCCATTTCGAACATGCTGGCATCAGTTCAGGGTCGGTGCAATGTCCGATTTATACCTTGATCGACACGGTCCGATCTGGGACCGTACCCCCGAACCATGGGTAATATGCTCAAAGTCACGCCTCTTGCGACGATAGATGGCGTACCATATATTGGCACACCAGCTAATAGGCCAGCGATGAACAAAACCCAACAACAGCTCCGCGACGGTTTCGCCAGCCTCATCGCCCGAGCCGCTCGGCAATGGCGGCGGGCGGTGGACCGCCGGCTGCAGCCATTCGGCCTGACCGAGGCCACGTGGCTCCCACTGATCCACCTCGCCCGCGCCCCGGTCCCGCTGGGTCCAATGGTCTGCGGCGGATAGTCGGATTGCATCCGGCGTTTCAGCGTTTCTCTGTCTCCAAGATGTTGGGCCGACGGCCGCTAACCGGTCAAACGACGGCATTGCCGCGGCGTTGTCATGTGGCATCCAAGTTGGCGGCTTGAATGATGCGCTCCGCGCGCACGGCGAGGCGCCGGACGCCGGTGCCAAAAAAGCCGGCGACAACCAGCCGATCGGGGGCACTCCGCGGCGGATTGAACACCAAGATCCACACCATCGTCGACGCTCTCGGCAAACTCGGTGGGCTTTCAACCTGACCGGTGGCGAGATCCACGATCTGGTTGGCGCTGACCATCTTCTGCCGGGTATGCAGGCTGACACGCTGATCGCCGACAAGGCTGTCAACACCGACAAGCGGGTTATCGAGCTGCTGAGATCGGCCGGCAAAACCACCGTCATACCGCCAAAAGCCAACCGGAACCCCCCACGAGTTCGACAGGTACCTTTATAAGGCCCGACATCTCATCGAGAGTTTCCTCGCTCGGCTCAAGCAATAACGAGCCATCGCAACCGTTATGACAAAACCGCACGCGACTTCCTGGCGGCCGTTCATTTGGGCGCCTCAGTCATCTAGCTTAACCCGTCTTCGCGGATTCGCCCCCCGGAAAACGCATCTTCAGTTCGGACTCGGTTCGATATCTATCTGTTATCGCAGAGCTATATTGCAAGCTCATCGTCGAAAGTGGCTGTAGTGAAGACCTACCCCGTTCCCATCGCCCGATTCGCCGGGTCATAGTTTTGCGGCAAACCCGGCGAAAGTAAGGATGGCAAGACGCACAGCTCAAGACGCACAGCTACTGGAGCGTCGTTGAGAACCAGCGCATCGAGGGCGACCGAGTGGTGCAGCGGCACGTTTTATATCTGGACGAGATCAATCCGTCGCAGGCCGCTGCTTGGCATAAATCCATCGAGGTTTTCGATGAGGACGCCGGACACTCGCGCACGCTGGGGCCATTTCCGGAGGATCGCTGCATCGCGGTCACGCCCGATAGTTCGGTCGTGCAGCTTCGCCTGTCCGACATACGGCTGTGCCGGCCGCGGCAATGGGATGCGTGCTGGCTGGCCGAGCAACTGTGGGGCGAGTTACAGTTGGATCGGTTCTGGTCCGATCGGCTGCCGGCGAACCGCAAGGGCACGCGGTGGGATCAAGTCTTGCAGGTCCTAGTGTCTTACCGCCTCATTGCACCGGGAAGCGAGTGGGAACTGCACCGCGACTGGTTCGGCCGCAGTGCCATGGCGGACCTGCTGGGATCAGACTTTCGCCTGGCCGAGCCGCACAAACTCTACGCCTGTCATGATTTTCTGCTGAAACACAAAGCGGACCTGTTCACCCATCTGGTGGGCCGCTGGCGCGATCTGTTCAACGTCGACTTCGACGTGCTGCTCTATGATCTGATCAGCACCTATTTCGAGATCAACACCGCGGACGTGCCGGAAGGCGACAAGTGCCGCCACGGTTACAGCCGCGACAAGCGGCCGGACTGCCCGCAGGTGGTGATCACACTGGTGGTCACGCCGGACGGTCTGCCCCTGGCCTACGAGGTGCTGCCCGGCAATACCGCGGATTGTAAAACGTTGCGGATGTTCCTCGACAAGATCGAGCCGCAATACGGCCGAGCGCGACGTGTCTGGATCATGGATCGCGGCATTCCGACGGAAGCGGTGCCGGCCGAAATGCGGGCAAGCGATCCGCCGATGCAGTATCTGGTGGGAACGCCGAAGGGTCGCCGGTCGCGTCTGGAAAAAGACCTGCTGGCCAAACCCTGGCAGCAGGCGCGCGAGGGTGTGCAGGTCAAACTGTTAGCTGTTGACAGCGAACTTTATGTCTTCGCCGAGAGCGTCGACCGCGTCACCAAGGAACGCACGATGCGCCGGCGCCAGCTGAAGTGGCTGTGGAAGCGGCTGCGCGAGCTCGCCGCCATGGAGATATCGCGCGAGGAAATGCTGATGGAGTTTGGGGGCGACGCGGTCCCGTGTGCCCACGACATGGCGCCTGGTCGAGATCGACATCGACAAGGAGAGTTCCATGTTCATCTACACGCTCAACCACCAGAAGCTGCGCAAGG
>JAQGHW010000524.1 GCA_028291505.1 Rhodopila sp.
CCACGACCACAGCACCGGCGATCGTTGCCTTTCCTTCATGTTTGATCCCGCCTATTTCGAAACGATTCTCTCGTCCATCTCCGGCGTTAGGCCTGCGAAATTCTGCCTGGCCAGCCTGCCGCCCTTGATGTCTCTCACACGCCTTTTCGCCGACGCCCAACTCGCTTCACTTGAAAAGGACCAGGTGTGGCTCGAGCAACTTGCGCTCGAACTCGCCGTGACGGCGAGCAACCTCGTTGCCGATCGCGCGCCATCGCCAGCAGAACCCAGCCATAGTGATCAACGAAGGATTGCCGCCGTTCTTCGCCGCATCCAGACCGACGCAGCCATGCCTCTCAGCATTGGCGAAATGGCGCGGGATGCCACGATGAGCCCCTATTACTTTCTTCGAACATTCCGCCACGTGGTCGGCACGACACCGCACCAGTTCATTCTGCGCACACGGCTCCAGGATGCCGCGGTTCAACTACGGCGTTCGGCCCTTCCGGTGCTCGATATCGCCCTGGACGCGGGGTTTGCCGACCTCTCCACCTTCCACCGGCGCTTCCATCGATTCATGGGGGTGACGCCAAAAGCCTACCGGCGACAATTCCAGTCAGGAACCCGAATGCAGCCTTCCATCGTCGCGGCGTCCCGACCCCCTCACGGCTGCTTCTGAAAGACATGCATTTCCCGGTCCCGCGCTGAATGCCCAAATCCAGACGAGTCAACCACGTCGACCTGACCCACTTCGCCCGCGCGGTCTTTGAAAGCGCCGGTGTCGCGCCGGATAACGCCGAGATCTGGGCGGAAACATTGATCTGGGCCAACCTGCGTGGCGTCGACAGCCACGGCGTCCTGCGCATCCCGCGCTACGTCGAACTGCTCGGTTCCGGCGACATCAACCCGACCCCGGACCTTCGAATCCTCCGTTCGGCCGGGGCCATTGCGTTGCTCGATGCTGACCGTGCTCCAGGCCCCGTCGCCATGCGAAGAGCAATGGATGAGGCGATTGCCCACGCCCGGGACGTGCATGTCGGTTGGTGCGTCGCGCGCGGGATCACCCATGCCGGCGCCGTCGGCCATTTCGCCCTGCGGGCCGCGGCATCTGGCATGATCGGTGTCGTCATGACCGCCTCGGTGCCGTTAATGGCGTATCACGGCAGTCGAGGCTCCGTGGTATCGACCAATCCAATCGCCATCGCCGTTCCCGCCGAGCGCCGGCCGCCCCTGCTGCTGGACATGGCGACCGCGACGGTGGCACTCGGCAAGATCACCCAGGCCCGCAACAGCGGCAGCGCGATCCCGCCCGGTTGGGGGGTCGATCGCGACGGGATAGCAACCACCGACCCGCATCAGGTGGCGACGCTGCTGCCCATGGCCGGCATGAAAGGATCGGGGCTGTCACTGATGATCGAGTGCATCGCCAGCCTGACCGCCGCCAATCCCGTCATCGCACCCGCGCTGGCCGGCCGGACCGGAACGAACATGAACGGCGTCGCGATAGCGCTCGATGTTTCCGCTTTCGGCGACCGCTCGACATTCCTCAATGACGTCGATGCGCTCGGCGATGCGGTCGCCAGGCAGCCCACCGCACCCGGCCACCAACGCCTGCTGCTGCCGGCCGAACGCGGCAACGCGGTCAGGATGGAGCGGGAGCAAACCGGCATCCCGCTGCCGCCCGGCACCTGGTCCGGCCTGGCCGCCGTCGCCGCCGCCCGGGGAATCGCCATGCCGACCCCCCGTTCGTAGGGGACAAACAGGCCATGCTGAATATAAAGAGTTACCTCACAAGCATCCGCCGCCGCTCCCGTTCGCTTAAAGTTGATCCATAATTGCCACCCCAGGCTACTCTCGGCATGCTGTCCGAATACCCATTTGTGTCAAGATTTGCGAACCAGAAGCGGTCGGGCATCAGCTATGCCGGCCCCTTGGTAAAAGCGGTCAACGGGGAAAATCGGGGAGTGACACTCATGGCAACCGTAATCAGGCACGGGCGAACGCTTCGTGCGACCCTCTGCGAAGTTGAGCGCGGGGTCTTCTATGCCACCTACACGGACTGCGAATCCGCCCTCGAAGCGGACGAACTATCCGCCTATCAGGTCGGCACATGCTCCGCTGAAGCAAAACAAATATTCGAGCGCGGTGCTCAGAATCTTGGATACGACACGATCATTTGGACAGAAACGATTGTAGTCCCGGTCTTTGCGTCGCTTACCAAGGCCGCCGCTCAGGAGCCGCCGGCGAAATATGTCGCACACCAGGGGGCATGAAGGCGGGAAGTGGAATCCCGGAGGGCGATTGCCGCTTCCGCTGCCCGACACCCTGCCGCTGATTCCCGTGCGCCGCTTTTTCCCGTGCACTGCTGTTTTCCGTGCCATGACAAATCCTCCTGGACCTCACTGAGGTCCAGGGACGCCCCGGAATAGCTACATCGGCAGGCACCGATCGGGCGGCGCGTCCACTACCGCTTGCACACGATCCACGATAGACCTGTGTCCAGGCTGGTCACCGTGCGCGGCTGCCCTGGTGCCGCCGTCTAGGCATGACGTGATTCATACTAAAGAGGTCCTGGAGCAGCGTGTGAGCGAGCGGACAACTGAACTGGAAATCGCCAATCGCCGGTTGACCGCCGAA
>JAQGHW010000526.1 GCA_028291505.1 Rhodopila sp.
GACGAACCGGTTTCGGCGCTCGACGTGTCCGTACAGGCGCAGGTGCTGGCACTGCTGGCGGACCTGAGGACCCGGCTTGGCCTCGGGCTGCTGTTCATCAGCCACGACCTGCACGTGGTGCGCTCGCTGTGTGACCGCGTAATGGTGCTGTACCTTGGCCGCGTCATGGAGCAAGGCCCCGCGGCCGAAGTGCTGGACAATCCGCGCCATCCGTACACCCGCGCGCTGCTGTCCGCCGCCCCCAACCTTGACCCGATGCGGCGGCGCACGCGCATCCTGCTGCAGGGCGATCCACCGAGCCCGGCTGATCCACCGAGCGGATGTGTGTTCCGGACCCGCTGCCCGTGGGTGATCGCGGAATGCGCGGAGGCGGTGCCCACGCCGCGACAGGTGGGCATCCGGCATGAAGCAGCCTGCATCCGCGTTGGTCAAGCAACGAGGCTGCCGCTGCCTGACACGTCCGTTTCGACCAAAACCTGTTCCATCTGATACTATGATGACGTCCAGCAACAATCACGCCTGTTGTTGGCTGCCTGCCCGCGGCTTTTTCCACCCAGCGGACACAGGCCCTCTCGCCACTGCCGGCGCAACGAGTCTTCCTCATGAAACTCCGCCGACACTCTGCGTAACGTCGTGTTCGCCTGATAATTTATTATCAACAATGGAAATCCTCAAATAAAGGAGCTGCAACAATGCCATTGACCCGTCGCTTGCTGGTGGCCGGTTCCGCCGCCGTCCCGATCGCAGCGGGCCTCCCTGGTCGCCGAGCCCGCGCCGATACCTCGGTCTTGCGCTACGGCCTTCAGGTCTATCCGCCAAGCTTCCTGCCCTGGCAGCAGACCGGCACCTCCGCGGCGACGGTCAATGTGTGCGTGCGACGCGGGCTGCTGTCCTACGGGCACGACGGCGAACTGCGCGGCGAGTTGGCCGAACACTGGGAAGCGGACGGCGACGGCTGGCGCTTCAGGCTGCGCGACGCAACGTTTCACAATGGCAATCGGGTGACCGCCGCGGACGTGAAATGGACCATCGAGCAGATGTCGTCGCCGAAATCCACCGCCTATCTGCGCGGCGCGATGCAGCAAATCACCGCAGTTGAGACGCCGGACGACATGACGGTGCGTCTGATCACCAGCCAACCGATCTCCTCGCTGCCGTATTGGTTCGCGATGCCGCACGCGCCGATCATTTCGCGCGATTCGCCGGATGCCGGGGTGGGCGCGATCGGCGCTGGCCCGTTCGTGATGACGTCGAACAAGCGCGGCATCGGGGTTCGTCTCACATCGTTTCCCCAGTTCTATCGGCGGGGTGTGCCGAAACTCAAGGAACTGCAGATGACTGTCTACGCGGACGAGAACCTGCGTGTGTCGGCCTTGCAGGCTGGCGACCTCGACATGATCGAGTATGTGCCGTGGCAGTCTATCGATACGATCGCTGGGAATTCCAAACTGACGATGGACAGCACCGACGGGCCGTTCATGTACCTGGTGTTCAACGGTGGGGCCGGTCCGTTCAAGGACGCGCGGGTCCGGCAGGCGGTGGCCTTCGGAATCAAGCGTGATGATGTGGCGAAGGCCGCGTTCTATGGCCATGCGGCTACGCTGGGCGGGCTGCCGATCCCCAGCACGAGCCCGTACTACAATGAAAAACTGGCGCATTTCTGGAACTACGACCCGGCGCGCGCGAAGCAACTGCTGACCGAGGCTGGCGTTGGCGGCGGATTCTCCTGCACGCTGCTGTCGAACATCACCAACGGGATGCACAAATCGACGGCGGAAGTGGTGCAGCAGAATCTCGCGGAGATCGGTATCCAGGTGCAACTCGCGCTGCCGGACTGGGCCAACTTCCTGACCCAGGCCAACCGCGGGCAATACGAATTCGCCGTCAACGGGACAGCACTGGACAGCAACGACCCGGACAGCCTCACGTCTCTGCTGGATGGGTCCCAGTCGCTGGGTTACGCACGGAGTGCGGGCCTGGCGATCCCGGAACTGACCAGGTTGCTTGCCGTGGGTCGTTCCGAACTCGATCAGGCAAAGCGCAAGGCGATCTACAATCAGGTACAGCAGGTGGCGCTTGACCAGGTGCCGGCGTGCTTCCTGGTGTTGCGCACCCAGGCCTATGCGATGCAGCAGAACGTGCACGGCTTCCACAATCTGCCGGGACAACTGACGTTTTACTCAGGCTATACGCTGGAGGATGCTTATCTGACCTGACGCGGTACGGTTGCCGGGTCATAAGCGGTGCAGTGGGCGCGTCGTCGCGTGCCGGCGCCAATGTCCATCGGGTCGGCACCGCCGCCGCCCCAGGCGGTCGGGTGATCAGGCGATCGCAGCCGGTGAGGTGGAGCGTTGGGTCGTCGTCGTGCGGAAATCGATCCCCTCCTGCCCGCCCGGCGAAGCTTTCGGCAGGGTCGGCGGCCAGCCGAACGCCGGCGCCACCTCCTGCGCCACCAGTTCGATGGACCGCAGGATCCACGGATGCGGCGGGTCGATCGAGTGCACCTGCACCGCGAGATCGGTGACCCGCGCCAGCGTCTTGTCGGCCCGCAGCGAGGCGATCACCTCCGCCGGCGTCCCGACATGCACGTCAAACGCCTTGATGAGATCGGCAAGCGTGTCGCCGGGCACCCGGTGACCCCGTGCGATGAAACGCCTGACCGCCGTCCGCAGCCCCAGATCGGCCAGGCGCAGCGCCTCGGCACGCGTCTCGGCGACAAACACACTGCGCGAGCCGACGATGCGAGGCGCCCGCCCGGGCGGCAGCGCAGCCAGATAGGCATCGATGATCGGGTCCTGTCGTTCGGCGAGCGTGGCGTGTGGGGTTTCAGCCGGACGTGGCTGGGTGCGCGACAGCATCAACCCGTCGCCGGCCATCCCGGCCCGCGTCCCACCCGAGACCGAGAAGGTCGCCTGCCAGATCCGCTCAACCAGATCAGGCTTTTGTGGATACAGCGTGTCGCCGCCAGGGATCGGCTCGCCTTTTAGCGCACCGCGCAGGCGCGCCAGATTTCGGGTGAAGAGGTCGCCGCGGTGTTCACCATCGAGCTCAAATCCGGCAAAAGCCGTCGGATTGCCGCCGTTGCCAACGCCGAGTTCCAGCCGGCCGCCACTGATCAGGTCCAGCACGATGGCGTCCTCGGCCACCCGCACCGGCAATTCCAGCGGCAGCGTGATGATCCCCGTGCCGAGACGAATGCGCGACGTCCGCCCGGCGAGATGACCGAGAAACACGAACGGCGACGGCAACCCGCCCTCATGCTCATGAAAATGGTGCTGCGCCACCCAGGCGGCGTCATAGCCTTGACTTTCCGCGTGGGCAATTTGTTCGGCGGCCAGGCGATAGCGCTCCGCCGGTGGTGCGGCATCAAGCAGGCGGGTGAAGAAGGCCAGGCGTTGGAAGCGAGGCGTGGAGGTCATCGGCCGATCCTATGGCCGGGATGGCATCGGCTTCAACGCCGGAGTCCCCTGATCATTGACCACCAGCCTGGCTGGCGCGGAGGTGGGCTCCGCCGCGGTTGGCTACGCCAGCCCAAGAGACACCGCGAGCGCCCGGTGAACCGCCAGCATGACGTCATTGTCGAGCCGGCCAATGGTCGGGCCGACTTTCAGACGGCGCACCGTTTGTGGACGATCGACCGCGATCTGCGAGGGGAGCTTCAGGCCATTCGCATCGCTCGGCGCCACATCAATCCGCGTAACCGCAGCGTCCTGCAAGCTACTGGTCAACGGCAGCACAACGATCGTAGGGAGCGCGTCGAACCAGTCCGCCTGAATGACGACAGCCGGGCGCGGCTTACCGCTGTCCCCTTGCAAGGCAACGACGACAATATCGCCGCGTCGTGTCAGCCGAGATCATCCCAGGCGTCCGCGCTGACACGCTCCCAGAATTCGGCTTCGGCCCGGCCGGCGTCCGTTCTCTCGGCTGCCGCGATCACCTCACATTGGCGGCGGCATTCAGCAGCGAAGCCGGCCGCGCGCGTGTCGGGAACCCAGATTTGGATGGGGCGCAGGCCAGAGGCTCGCATCTTGTCGCGCCGGCGCTTGACCCGTTCGGCGCTGGTTGGGTTGTTCATGGTGTTACATGTAGCGCGGGGTGGGCGTGGCGGCAAGTCCTTGGTCGGATCGGTCTGGGCGGCCGCGCGGCGCGAGCGTCAGGAAGTATGGCGAGGAACGTGCCTGAGGCGGGCTCTTATCCAGGGCCGCGGGTTGGTCCAGCGTGGCGGCCGCCGCGTCGACCACCGGCAGCCAGGGCGCCCATTCGACCGGTGCGAGCGTGAAGCGGCTCATGGCCGGGCCTCGATACCAAGCAGGGCCAGTCCCGCGGCGACCCGCGTCTGGTAGGCGACGAAGGCAACCAGTTGTGATATCGTAACCACCTCGGTCGTCGACAGTCCGGCGTCGCGCAGCGCGTCCAGGTCCCCGCGCGTTGCTCGGAATGACCGCCATCGCAAGCTGCTCCTCAAGCGCGATACCGCCGCGGGATCAGCACATTCGCCAGTGTCGTCAGCAACAACGTTGTCGCCATCAGGATGAATCCGAGCGCCGCGCTGAACGGCCAGTTGTTGTTGGTGTTGAACTCCCAGAACAGCAGCGGGGCCATCATCTGGAAGCGCGGGCCGCCGAGCAGCACAGGCGTGGCATAGGCGTTCATCCCAAGAATGAACGACAGGACGGCGGCAATCCCGACCCCCGGCAGGGCCAAGGGCCATACGATTTTCCAGAACGCGCGTCCCGGCGCGGCGCCGAGACCCTGCGCCGCTTCCTCCAGCCGGCTGTCGATCCCCTCGAACACGCTTTGCAACGTCAGCACCATGAAGGGCAGATTGACTGACAGCGTTCCAATAACGACGGCGGACGGAGTATACATCAGGTCGATGTGCAACCCGAACAGCCAGACCGACAGACTGTCCAACACGCCGCGCTGGGCGAACAAGATCATCCAGCCCACCGTACGCACGGTGCTGCCGATGAACAGCGGCAGGACGACCACAAGCATCATGGCCGATTTCCAGCGGCTGGTCGTGCGGGCAAGCCGATAGGCCAGCGGCAAGCCCAGCAGCAGGCAGAGGCAGGTCACCAGCAGGGCCACCACGATGGTCGTGCGCATGACATCCCAGTAGAACGCTTCGGTAAAGAAACGCAAGTAATTCGCTGGGGTCGCGGCTTCGATCATCAACTCCGTCGGATCGTATTTGTTCAGGCTATACCGCGCCAGCAGCCCCAGGGGCGCAACCAGAAGCAGCGCCACCACACAGGTCGCCGGCCCCAGGAAAGCGATGGCGGGTGACGGCTTCATCAACCGTGCTGGATGGACTTCTTCCACCAATCCGCGATCTCCGGCTGGATCTTGGTGGTGACCGCGAAGTCCGGCATGATCAATTTCGGCGCCGGGTCGGGCAGCGCCAGTTGTTCAGCGACTTTGCCAGTGAGAGGCGCGTTCGTCACCGTCGGCAGATACCCCATGTTCCTGGCGAATCCCAACTGCGCCGCGGGGTCCAGCATGGCGTTGATATACTTGAAAGCCGCTTCCTTGTTCGGCGCGTTCTTCGGCACGACCATGCCGGAGACATAAAGGATGCAGCCCTCTTTCGGGAAGGCCGCCGCCACCGGAATCCCGGCGTTCTGCCACATGGAGATGCGGGCCAGCCACATCATCCCGATGTCGATTTCCCCCGTCTTGAACGGCGGTCCGCCAGCATCCGTGGACGGATACAGCCGCAGGCCGTTGGCATTCACCTTCGTCATCACCTCCTTGGCCTTGACGAAATCATTCGCGCTGCCGCCGGCAAACAGACCCGCCGCCATCATGACATAGAAGAAATTGTTATCCGGGAAGCCAACCTTGCCGTTATACCTGGGGTCCAGCAAATCCCCAAAACTCGTTGGTGGCGAGGTGACCCGTTCGGGACTATAGCTGACGATCTGCGGGCTCCAGATATGCGGCGCGAAGGTCGCGGTGCCCAGGGCTTGCTTGACACGCGCCAGATTGGGGATTTTCTCCGGCGTCAGTTCCTCCAGCACACCGGCATCGGCCAGGGCATAGGCCTGCACCGCCTGCACGCAGACCACATCCAGCGGACCGCGCGGCAGCCGGCGGGTCGCCAGGACCTTGCCGACCCGCGGCGCCTCGTCCCCAGCGTCGATCACCGCCTCCAGACCTAGCTGGCGGACCAGGGGAAGCTCGATGTTTTCGAGTTGCAGGCGTTGGTAATCGCCGCCCCAGGTTCCCAGCACGAACGTCTCAGTCGCCCCTGCCCGAGTGACCAGCGCGGGGCTGACCAGCGCGGGGGCCGCCAATACACCTGCCAATACGGTTCGGCGGGAAAAACCAGGGACGTTACGCATTGCTTTCGATCCTCTCGATGGTTGAAACCCTGCCCATCGGCCGATCCTTCTCGTCGAACACACACTCCGCGCTACCGAACCAGGTCAGTCCCACGCGCGTCCCGGCCGGAAATCGCGACGTCGCGCCGTCGCCGAATGATGGCCCTCGGGTTACGACCTGCGTGTGGGCGTCGAGCATGACAACGTGTTCCACCACGGCGCCCATATAGGCAGACATCAGCACCTGCCCCTGCATCCGCGCGCCGCCCGTTTCCGCCGACAATCCGATCCGTTCGGGGCGCAGCGCGATGGTGGCCTTGCCGCTACCCGCGTAGCTGCCGCTCAGCCGGATGTCCGTTCCACCTGCCGTACGGAACCGCGCACCGTTCGTCAGATCGCCCGCGATAAGGTTGCTGTTGCCGATGAAGCGGGCGACGAACGGCGTCAAGGGGCGCTCATACAGGTCCTCCTGACGTCCCACCTGCTGCACGCGCCCGTCACGCATCACCACCAGGCGGTCGGCCATTGTCATCGCCTCCTGCTGGTCGTGCGTCACCATGATCGTGGTCAGCGCCCGGTCTTGTTGCAGCAGGCGGATCTCACGCGCGACCTCCTGCCGCAACTCGGCATCGAGGTTCGACAGCGGTTCGTCCAGCAGCAGCACTTTCGGGTGAATGGCCAGCGCGCGGGCGATCGCGACACGCTGCTGCTGGCCGCCCGACAAGTGGCGCGGCAAACGGCTTCCGGAATGATCCAGTTTCACCAGGCGTAACATTTCGGCCACCCTGGCGTCGCGTTCGGCCCGCGGCATCCGCCGCATTTCCAGTCCAAACGCGACGTTGCGGGCAACGCTGAGATGCGGAAACAGGGCATAGTTCTGGAACACCATCCCCATGTCCCGCCGGTGCGCCGGCAAGTCGCCGATGGGGCGGCCCTCCAGCAGGATCGTGCCGCTGCTGGCCTCGACGAAGCCGGCGATTATGCGCAGCGTGGTGGTCTTGCCGCAGCCGGACGGACCCAGCAGCACGATCATTTCCCCCAACGCGATGTCGAGCGAAACGCCGTCGGCTGCCAGCGTGTCGTCATAGCGCTTGGTGAGGCCGTCCAGCCGCAGATAGGCGCTCACAGCACCTGGCCCAGCCGGACAAAACGGTCAAGTAACAGAAGTGCCGCACCGACGACCACCATTTGCGCGACCGCCACGGCGGCAACCAGCGGGTCGATATGGTACTGCAGGTATTGCAGCACCGCGACCGGCAGCGTGGTCAGGCCGGGGGCGACGAGAAACAGGTTGAGCTCCAGATTCTCGAACGAAACGATAAAGGCGAACAGCGCAGCCGCGACGATCCCCGGACGCATCGCCGGCAGCGTAACGCGCAGCAGCACCATCAGCGGGTTGGCGCCGAGACTGGCCGCTGCCTCCTCGGTTGTCCGCTCATGGTTGGTCAGGCTGGCGAGGCACAGCCGTACCACCCAGGGCATCGTGATCAACACATGCGCCATGATCAGCAGCCGGATCGATCCGGCGAGTTCGATCCCGGTTCGTTCCTCGATCCACACCGCGAGCACGTAGATCGCCAGGCCGATCGCGATGCCGGGAATAGTCAGCGGTGAGAGCAGGAACGTGCCGAGCGCATCGCGGCCGGTGAACCGGTAGCGTGACAGCCCGATCCCAGCGGGGACGCCGATGAACAGCGACAGTGCCACCGCCGTCAGCGCGATGCGCAGGCTGGTCCAGATGGCGCCGCCGAATTTCCCCACGATCTGGCCATACCAGGCCAGTGTGTAGCCGTGCGGCGGAAAGACGATCATCTGCTCGTTGAATACGCTGAGGTAGAGCGTCAGCACCAGCGGCAGGAAGATGGCAAGGCACGCAAGCAGCAGCAGCAACCGGTTCGTGGCGCGTCCGGCCCAGTCCGCCGCACGCTCTGTCACGACCGGACCGCCGGAGTGGTTTGCTGCATCGCGGCACTATGCGGACTGGGGCGGTCCCAGGCAATCGGGTAAAGGCCGGGGCCCTCTGCCCCCGCAGGGGCATGGCGGGACGCGCCAAGGGCACGGCCCTTGGAACCACTCATTACGTTTCGGGATAAGGCACGGCCTGCACGGGGGTTGCAACCTTGCCGTAGGCCCTCCTACGCCTTTGATGGGGTCCCAATGGGAAGAAGCGCGGGCAAAGCCCTCGCCTTGCCTGCTTCACCCGATAGCCCTGCGGACCACCCCGGCCGCGTACCCATCACGCTGCGGATCCGCACCACCCTCCATCTGCCCGTCCCAAAGCGCGATACCGTGCGGCGCCGCGAACGGAAACGACAGCGCCGAGCGACGCACCTGGTATCCCATCGCCTCCACCGCCCGTTGAACGCCACGCGGAATACGGTTCGAGATGTCGATCACGTCCGTTGTGGCGGAAAACCGGGGTGCCGAGACCGCTTCCTGCATCGTCATGCCCCAGTCGAGAACGTTCAGCAGCGCCTGAACGATTGCGACGCCGATCCAGGCTCCGCCAGGCGCCCCAACGGTCATCACCGGCGCATCGCCCTCGAACACCAGGGTCGGCGACATCGAAGAGAACCGCCGCTTGCCCGCCGCGATCGAGCCGGGGCGGCCAGGGCGAGGATCGTACCAGTTCATCGCGCCATTCAGCATGAAACCCGTCCCCGGCGGGATCACGCCAGACGGAACGCCCAGCGTGTGGGTCAACGAAACCACCATCCCGTCGGCATCGGCACAGGAAACCGTCGTGGTGTGCGGCGAGTCCCCGCCCGCCCTCGGCAGCGAGGTCTTTTCGCCCGCTCGGATCAGCGCGGCGCAGTCGTCGGCGTAGCGGCTGGACAACAACAAATCCAACGGAGGCACCACGTAATCGGGATCCCCGATATGGCGCTCCTTGTCGCGGCCGGCGATCTTCATCGCCTCCGCCACCACGCGGATGTATTCGGGGCTGTTGTGCCCCAGGGCGGTCAGGTCGAAGCGCTCCAGTATGCGCAGCATCTCCGCCACCACGATGCCGCCGGCCGGCGGCGGCGGCGTGGCGATGCGCCGGCTACGGTAGGCGATCTCCAGCGGCGCATCCACGCGCGAGCGGAAACCGGCGAGGTCGGCAGCCGACAGCAGCCCGCCATGCGCTTCCATGTCGGCGACGATTCGTTCCGCGATGCTGCCGGTGTAGAAGCTCTCGACTCCGTCGCGGGCGATGACCGCAAGCGTGCCCGCGAGGTCAGGGTTTTGCACCAGATCGCCCAAGCGCTTGGGGGCGCCATCGTGTCGCATGTACAATGCCCGGCCGTCCGGCGTCGCCGCCAGCTTCGCGCTGTAGGGCAAGCGCCCGTACGCGGCGTCGTTCGTCGCGAACATCCCCGCGACGTGCGGGCGGATCATCCAGCCGTTTGTGGCGAAGTCGATCGCGGGCGCGAACAGGTCAGCCCAGGCGAGCCGGCCGAACCGCGTGTGGGCGGCTTCAAACAGCCGTAGAACGCCCGGCGTGGTCACCGCCGAATGACCAATTTCGTTAACCGCGCCGGTGAGCACGTAGCCGTAACCGTCGGCGCACTCTCGCTCGAACACCGTCTCCCACATCGCGGCGGTACACGCGGCGGGACAGGTCGAGAGACCGTCGAGCACCTCATGCCGTCCGCTCGCTCGGTCGAACACCTGCATGCTGCCCAGGCCGCCAATGCCGCACATCAGCGGATCGACAACACCCTGGGTGAAGGCGCAAGCGAGGGCCGCGTCGACCGCGCTGCCGCCGGCAGTCAGAATGGCGTGGCCCGCCTCTACAGCCTCGGGCTGCGGGGCGACGATCATCCCGGTGTAGGCGGACAAGGGGCGAGTTGGTCGGGGCATGCCGACTCCCTGATGTGCGGCTGCGGTATCTGACGATCTCGCGCACTGGCCCGCAACCCGTCGCATGAGAGAAACCGTGCTGCCGTCCGAATGTCGCCAGCGATCGGGGCGGAGAGGCCCTTCCGGGTGCGGGACGATCATGCGCTAGTACCCGATCGCAGAGAAGCGTGAGTCGCACTGCGACCGCGATTCGCCGCGTGAGTCGGCTACTTCAAGCAAATCACGACGTATCGCCCTTCTCTGATGGGCGATACTAGTGGTCCGATCCCGACGCTTGACTCCAAGGCGTTGGGTGAATCGGCCCACCAAATCAAAGGCTAGTGGATAAGTATGACGATTCTTTCCGTCAGATTTTATCCGCTAGCCGGATCGGCGACCGCCGGATGGCCAACCGTTGGCATGGAAGCTTGTTCAGATGCGATCGCCCTGCCGGGGCGATCGATTCCGGTGACAGACCGATTCAGGTTGCTCTATGCTGTTCATTACCAAGTGGGAGACCCCGATCGTTGGAAAAATGCCAAGAAGCGCCGCAACCAACGACATCCAGTCTCGACCCCCTTGACGTAAAGGAAACCGACCTTGATCCGATTCACTCTGGCAATGCTCTTGTCATGGATGGTCAGCATGGTCGCCCTGGGAGCTTCACCGGACAAAGGTTCGATCGCCGATATGTTCGAATCGCCAACTCAGGTAATCGCGTCAGCGCTGCACCAGGCGATCGGCGCACCTGCTCGGGCCGACATTGTCGATCAGGCGACGGTAAGACTGTCGGAAGACTTCATAATCATCCCGCGGGAGCCCGCGGCCAAGCTGCTGACGGTGGCGGCCAAACCCTTCTCGCCCGATATCCAGGCACTTTTACTTGGCTCGGATGGCGTAGAGGCACCAGGAATCATCCGCTTCGTGCCCGCCGGATTCATCAACTCGGATGCAGCGCTCGCCTGGACCGCTGACGACATGCTGTCCAGCCTGGACGACACGGTGGCGCTGGGCAATCCGGACCGAGCGAAGAAAAACCAGCAGCCGCGTGAGGCGAGGGGATGGGTCCTGCCGCCGCACTATGATTCAGAGGCGCATCAACTCTCCTGGGCCGCCCTGATCGTACCCAAGAGCGCGCCGCGCGAAACTGATGGCGAAACCACCTATCACGCGATCGGATTCGGGCGGGAAGGCTACATAGAGCTCACCGTCGTCTCCAGCATGCAAAAAGCCGACAAGATTGCTCACATGGCCAATAATTTCCTGAACGGTTTGGATTTTCGGGCCGGAAAGGGGTACGGCGACGTATTGCCGGCCGACCGGCGGGCTTCGGATGGCCTGGCGGGCGCGATGGGTATCGAATCGCTGCATAAAGCACGGGTGCGCAGCAATTTCTGGGGATCTGACAAGATGGTCCCCGTCGCGGGCGGTATCGTCGCGACGATCGGGGCGCTGTCGTTGCTCATTTATGTCCGGCGGCACCTGCGCAGGGAGGCGCGCCGGGGATAATCCTGACGTGAATCCAAGCCCCGGAGCCCGAGCGGAAAGCCAGGTCGCATGTAATACCAGCGGCCCGAAGGGTTGACTGGTATGCGCGCAGGGTTGGAGTGGCGGCTGCGCGCGAAATCAATATGCGCGCAGGGTCGGAGTGGCGGCTGCGCGCGAAATCAATAAGATACCAGCCTCCCGCCA
>JAQGHW010000566.1 GCA_028291505.1 Rhodopila sp.
GCCACCAACAGCGCTCGGACCGCCGGCATCGGGTCATGCCAGTTGCGCGGATTGATGCATGGGCCGTTGTCCTGAGGCATCCCCGCCTTGCCGCCATGCTGCGTCCCCGGCAGCAGATACGCCCGCACGTTCGCCGGCAGCGCGACGTCGCGGGTGCCCAGCGGATCGGTGTGCAGCAGCGACGCGCCCTTCTGCCAGTATTCCGTCGCCGTATTGGTCTCGATCAGCTTCGGATCGGTGCCGTCGCCACGCATCAGGGCACCGCTGGCGCCGGTCACCGGATCGTCCATCGGGGCGGAGGAATGCGGGAATTCCACTTCGGGAAAGTCATGATCCTCATGCCAGGTCCGCGTCCGGAACGGCTGCCCGAACGGCGTGTTGAAAAACACCCGCCCAATCCCGGCCACATGCGTGAACACGCCGTCGAACACGCGGCGCCCGTCCTCATCGCCGTTGAAGCCCTGTGCGATATGATCCCGCAAGTAACGACCCGCCTGCGAAATCCCGAAGGCGAGTGTGTGCTCGACCCGCCGCCCCATCAGGTCGGCGCCGGCGTGCCGCAGATAGCTGACGACATCCCGGGTCGCCGCATGGCCGATCCCCAACACCTTGGGCTTCGTTGCCTGGTAGCGCACTTCATAAATCGAACCGGTTTCGATCGCCGCCACCGGCCGCACCGTGCGGTTGTCCAGCATCTCGCTCGGTACCGGAACACGTGGTGCCGTCTGGGTTCGCCGCACCGTCACGGTGGCCGGCCCAACAGCCTCATACGCCAGCTTGAACGCCTCATGCACGCCAAGCCGCGTGCCCGAAACGAATTCCTCGCGAATGGGCTTGGTGACGCCATTGATCACCGGCACATCCAGCGACAAGCCGGTCGGCTTCGGCGCGCCCGGATCCCACCCCGTCCAAAGCAGCGAGAATCCCAGATGAAGCGGCAGTGCGTTGCCCAGATCTTCCGCTGTCTCCGGCTGGTTCCCGGCCACCCCGGCACACAGATTGGAGAACAGCATGATCCGGCAGCGGTTGTTGACCTCATACAGCAGCCGCCCGTTGCCCTTCGCTGCATCCGCCGGTCGCAGCAGAACGAAGTCGCTGCGGTATTCCACCAGGCCGGCGGCATTGCGCGGCGCCTTGTCCAGCAGCGCGATCCCCCGGTTGCGCGGATGCGCCGGATCCAACGCACCGACGGCAACACCATCGATCCGTTCATACCCACCCGTGCCGCCGAACGACGCGCCACCAACGAACGACGCGCGATTCTTGATCTCGATGCTTGTGATCATGTCCAGTGCAACTCCGCTTCGCTACGATCCTGCAACCCATCTCGTGTCATACCCGGAATCATATCCAGCACCACGAATCCACGCGAGGAAACCTCCAGCACCGCCAGATCCGTATAGACACGCCGCACGACACCCTTGGCCGTCAGCGGATAGGAACACGCCCGCCGGATGCGGGAGCCGCCATGACCCTTGGTGATGTGCTCCATCGCCACCCACAATCGTTTCGCGCCGATCGCCAGGTCCATCGCCCCGCCGACCTGCTTCGTCGGCTCATCGGCCGATCGCGCCCAGTTGGCGATGTCGCCGTTCTCCGCAACCTCAAACGCCCCCAGCACACAAAGGTCAAGATGACCACCGCGAGCGATCGCGAAGCTGTCGGCGTGGTGAACGAACGATCCGCCGGTGCGCAGGGTGATATGTTGCGTGCCGGCATTGACCAGATATGGATTGATCTTGTCCGGGGCAGGGGCCGGGCCGGCGCCAATCACGCCGTTTTCAGAATGAAAAATCACCTCGCGATCCAGCGGCACGTGGTCCGAAACGCCGGTCGGGATGCCGATGCCCAGGTTGACGAACCAGCCTTCCGGAATGTCCCGGGCAATACGCGCCGCGATGCCGGCGCGGTCCAGCGGACGGAAAGTCATTACGCCGGCCCTCCTTCAGCTGGAACATGCACGACGCGGTGCACGAAGACGCCGGGTGTGTGCACGTTGGCCGGCGGAATATCGCCCAGCGGAACGACATGGCGGGTTTGGACGATGGTCAGCTTCGCCGCCATCGCCATCACCGGGTTGAAGTTCCTCGCACTTTCGCGATGCGTCAGGTTGCCCCAGCGATCGGCTTCCCACGCGTCGACCAGCGCCACGTCGCCGGGCAGGGGGTATTCCAGCAGGCAGTTGCGGCCATTGATAACGCGGGTTTCGCGGCCCTCGGCCAGCAGCGTGTCCGCGCCGGTCGGGGTATAGAACGCCTGTATGCCGGCCCCGGCCGCGCGCAACCGCTCGGCCAGCGTGCCCTGGGGGACGATCTCCAGCTCCAGGTTGCCGGCGGCGAACAGGCGGCCGGCGACGCTGTCGGCGCGAACGAAACTGCAAATCAGCTTGCGGCATTGGCCCGCTGCCAGAAGGTCAGCGGTCGGCCCGGTATCCCGACCACCCGAGTTCACCACCAGGGTCAGGTCACGGGCGCCTTGGACGATGAGGCCCTTCAACAGCGTCTCCGGCATGCCGTTGCCGAAGCCGGGCAACAAAATGACGGCACCGTCCACGATGCCGGCCAACGCGGCCGCCACATCGGGCACGAATTTATCGATCATGCGAAGTTTCTTCCCTGGACCCTGGACGCTGTCAGTGCGTTATCTGAGCGCGGATCGACCCCGATGGCAACGCGCCATGGGCAACGGATGCGCTACCGTCGCTGCGGCCCAGCCTCCAGCAGGGACAGGTTTTGCTGCGCCAGATCAGCCGTCGTGCTGTTCGGGTCCACCCCGCGCGCGTGTTCCCAGTCGGCGCGCGCACCCGCTGC
>JAQGHW010000586.1 GCA_028291505.1 Rhodopila sp.
AAGCCAGCTCGCCGCGTCGTATCTCTACTGGCGATTGTCAGCTGGTCAGCGCGTCCAGCTGTTTGGTCGAGCTGAATCCGAGCTTCGCGACGCCGCAATTTCGATCGTAGCACCCTTCGCGGATTCCGCCCCGGACACGCGGGGTGTGTTTTACTTTGAACTTGGCAAAGCCAGCAAGGTGAGGCGGGCCTGCGACGGCGTGGTCGCCTAACCGTGGATCGAGTATGTGCGAGGGACCACTGGCAGAGCTGGGCCGCGCGATCAGTCTTGTTACGTGGACGCAGCAACCAGCGCACGGCGTTCACACTGCCGTTGACGATGCTAAACCATTCCCCAGTAGCGCGAACCCGTAGCGAAACCAAGAAGGATCCCGTTGCGGTATCATAGTAATTATGGCGCACCTTCGCGGCCTGGGTGGTGCTCCGCGCAACGGGAGGCGGAGTAGAGGGGTTGCTCCGAGCAGTGCACACGTCAGCTTCGGCCGAAGTACAGTGGATCATTGCAAGTCGGGGCAATAGATGCCGCAAAGAGCGTTCGGACTGACAGACTCCCGCATCGGGCATCCCACCGACAACAAACGGAGCAAATCCCGGACAGTGAACCTAGGGCCGTATCGCTCGACCAAGCCTTCCAGTTGATGCTGCTTTGCTAGATCGCAGCACCTGCACGCCACTGCCAGAACATCGGTGCGGTCCGCAACGTCAGCAAGTGTGAGATCGCCGATTGACATTGCCGATCAGGTCCGCCGCAAGGAAGGCAGATTTTGCTGGCACCATTGGCGGGGCCTCCCTGCGGCGATCTCGACTTCACTGCAAGCCAATGAACTACATTCATTCGTCACGGTGGCCGCCCTACGTTGAAAGCAGTAAGTGGCTTTGTCGTTCGCGGTTAAGCGACCGTGCCATTACGGTCGGCGATGGCATGATAGAGCAACAGGATGGCAATCGAGCCGATTACCGAGACGACCAGACTATAGACGTTCAATCCTGTGACCGGTGACGCTCCCGCCAGCGAGAACAAGAAGCCGCCGACCATCGCGCCGACAACGCCGAGGACGATGTCGAGGATGAGGTCCTGCCCTGATGAGTCTACAATCTTGCTGCCAAGGAAACCGGCGATGAGTCCCAGTATGAGCCAAGCAATGATGGTCATGGTGTTTCCTTCGGATTCACCGCAACGCGTAGCCCCGAGGCGTCGCGCCACTCGTTGTTATCGATACAATGCCCGAGAAGGCCGGCATTGGGTACCGGCTTAAACGCCCGATCACCGATCAGGTTCGTCTTTCAGTTCACAGCAAAGCGGGAGACCACGTGCAAAAGACGATGGTTAAAAAATACTAGGAGACCGTGACAAATTGCGTAGGAGGCGTCAGCGCGACTTCGCTCGTCTTTGCGTTGGTTTGGTTTTCTTGTGAACACCCAGGCCCCGCTCGCGGGCCCACACGACGAGGGCGCTTCGCTTGCGAACGCCGATCTTCCGATAGATCGCCGACACGTGATTTCGAACGGTGTTTGGGCTGACGCCAATCTTCTTCGCGATCTCGTCATCGGATAGACCTTGCGCCACCCATGTCAGCACATCTCGGGCCCGTGGCGTTAGGTCGCTGACCGTTGGACCGGGGGCCTCCGATGCGCCGTACCGGTTAAGACTCGCCAATTTCTCGACGATCTTCTGGCCGAACCACGACGTGTCCTGCATCACGGCTTCTATAGCCGCGAGCAACTCCGCCTCGGTCTGTTTGCGCTCCGTAATATCGAGCATTACGGTTAGAACGCAGTGCTGGTCGTTGATGACGACAGCTTCTGCCGACAGAAGGTAGTCACCGGTGTGTCCGCCCTTCATCTTGCAACGAAAATCTGTCGGACGGAGATGCCCAGTCTGCCTGATCTGGCGGACAAGCTCGTCTCGCAGCGCGCCGCTGCCCCACAGTCCAAGTTCGACTTCACTGCGACCGAGGATCTCCTCTCGCCGCCATCCCATGGCAGCCGTAAAGGCGTCGTTGACGTCGAGCAGCCGCATACCGTCAAGGGCGATGATGGCCATCGGGCCGGGCGCCATGCGGAACGCGACGGCGAAGCGCTGCTCACTTTGACGGAGTGCGTCCTCTGCCTGCTTGCGCGGATGCAAGTCCGCGAACGTGAATAGCATGCAGGGCTCGTCGCCGATCTCAATCGGCTGTCCGGCAACAATCACCATTTTTGTGCCACCGCTCACGACACGGAGGTGGGCTTCTGTTTGAGGGATGGTTGTTCCGGCGTGCAGCCGCTCGATCGCCAGATCTCGCTGTAGCGCGCCTTCGAGGACGTCGATCTCGTGCACCGACCGGCCGATCAAAGCTTCCCGCAGATAACCGGTCAACTCGAGAAAACCCGGGTTCACCTTGACGTAGCGCATATCCGACAGCCGGGCGATGATGGCGGGCGCGGGGTTGGCGCTAAAGGCCCGCTCGAAGCGATCCTCTGCATCGAACCGCTCCGTCTCGTCCGCGATAATAAGAACCAGGGCGTCAGGCCGGCGCTCCGAATCGGTTAAGACCAAGCTCCGAATTCGCTGAACGCCGTGCTTCGTCCCTCCGCCCGGGCGGACCACCTCCACGATCAGCTCAGTGAAGCTTTCCCCGTCGATGATCCGATCCATCGGATATTCATCCGGCGGTAGCAACTGCCTATCGCGGTAGCGCAGTTCGAAGCGCGCACGATAGTCCGAGACCGTGGTGCCTAACTCCTTCAGCGATTGGACACCGTGCATCGCGAGCGCAGCCTCGTTCGCCCACGCGATCGTCTCGTCTCGGTTGACGATGATGATACCTTCAGGAAGTCCCGCAATAATCTGCTGGAGCTGTGTACGGCTGGTCAGGTGTTGTGAGATGTTGTCCACCATCTCGCCGCAACGCGCCAGCGGCCCTCTCGTTGTGGTTCTGCGCGGCGAATTGGCCGCCTTGGAAGCGACCGCTCTGTCGGCCTGGGGCGCGCCGGGTCCTGCATTGCCCCGCGCTGCGCTTCTTCTTCACGGTGACGCTCGATCGGCCTGAGCTGTCGCGCCGGTCCGTCCTGGTCCGCCATCCCCGCAGGCGGCCGACTGTGCTGAGTGTTGAGGAGGTCGGGCGGCTGCTCGAGGTGGCACCTGGGCCGAAGTACAGGGCTGCTCTTGGCACTGCCTACGTGTTACGGCGCGCAATGATGAACGGCCCGACGCGCAATAGATGGTCATTTCCGGCGTACATTAGCTGAGACGGACGGAGCCCTTCGACGCACAATCGCTGAGAGACAGCGCACGCTCGGTGAGACGGATGCGCAATAGATGATCGACGGCGCACGACGCCAGAATCGACCCAAAGCTGGCATTTTCTTGTTCTTGTTTTGCCTCTAATGTCGTGGACGAGGGGCTAACCGCGACAACAGAGGCGGAGAGGGTCAGTATGTTTGAGGACTTTGCCGCCGAGATCGTCGACGTTGGCGACACGACTATCTTCCTGCGTCGTGCGGGGTCGGGACCGCCGCTCCTACTGCTGCACGGCTTCCCGCAAACTCATCTGATGTGGTGGCAGATTGCGCCCGATCTCGCCCGCGACTTTACGGTCGTTTGTGCCGACTTGCGGGGATACGGGTGCAGCGGCTGCCCAGCCTCAACACCGGATCACGCGCCCTATGCGAAACGCGCGATGGCTACCGACATGATTAGGATCATGGCAAGTTTTGGCTTCGATCGCTTCGCGGTGGCCGGGCACGACCGCGGGGGCCGCGTCGCTTATCGCATGGCGCTCGACTATCCCGAAAACGTTAGTCACCTTGCGGTACTCGACATAGTGCCGACAGGCACGGCGTGGGACAGGGCGGATGCCCGTTTCGCCCAGGCTTTCTGGCCCTGGTCGTTGCTGGCTCAGCCCGTACCACTGCCTGAGCGGCTCCTCGCGGCGGCACCCGATGCCGTCGTTGACGACGCGCTCGGGGGATGGGGTTCCGATCCTCGCTCTTTCCCGTCGGAAGTGCGTGCCGCCTATGCCGACGCCCTCCGCGATCCCGAGCGCGTCCATGCAGTCTGCGAGGGGTATCGCGCGGCTGCGACCCTTGATCGCTTGCATGATGCCGCCGACCTCGCGGCGAGCAGGCGCATTGCCTGTCCCCTGTTGGCGCTCTGGAGCGACCAGGGCGGGCTGGCCACCTGGTACGCTGACGAGGGTGGTGTCCTGGCTCTCTGGCGTTTGTTCGCTGAGGACGTGCAGGGCCGCGCCGTCCGGGGTGGACACTTCTTCCCGGAAGAGACACCGGAGGAAACGGCCGCAACCCTGCGCGATTTTTTAGCGTCCCGCTAATCGCCGTCGTGCGGGCGGCATGTCTGCTTTCGGACGCGCCCAGTTGGATACCGGACATTCGGCTCAAGGCCGGGGTTGGCCGGAAGCGGACAGGCAGCTCTGGAGCAAGCTGGACCGGAAAGCTGGCGTTCACACCGCGCGAGCGGTTCCGCTAAATTAAACACCGGTTACGGCCATCATGGCTGGCGCTGTCCGCCGGGGCGGCCGATGCCTGGGCCGCGCGCGTCGGCGCTCGCACCAACGCCTGACCAACCCGCGGCCCGCACGATGCCGGACCTGCGGCGTAGCTGGTCACCTGCGAAGTCCGCGCTGTACCGATAAGCGACACCACAGAAAGGCGAAGCAGTTACCTCAGGGGCGGCTACGCCCCGAACGTGATCCCATCCTTTCGATACATCTCCCGGATCAGCCGAAGGATCAGCCCCAGTTCCGGCGAGCGGTCGCCCTTTCGGGTCTTCATCACGACCGGCGATACGGCGCTGGTTTCCTTTAACGGGCGATAGACCACATTGTCTCGCCGCAGCCGCTCGACCGATGCGGGCACAAGACAGACGCCGCTATCCGCCGCGACCAGGCCGAGCGCTGTTTGCAGTTCGCGGACCTCATGCACCGCGACGGGCTTGATCTCACGTTCCCGAAACAGCGCCAGCACCTGATCGGCGTAGCTTGGCCGCGGCGCCTTCGGGTAGACGACCAGCGCGCTGCCGGCCAGTTCCTCCAGCCCGATCTGGCCGGTGCGAGATGCCAACGGATGGGTGAGCGGCAGTGCGGCGGTCAGGCGTTCGTTTCGTAACAATGTGTCTTCGATGTTCGGATCGTTGAAACTGATGCGGCCAAATCCGACATCGATGCGGCCTTCCTTCAGCGCCGCCACCTGTTCCATCGTTGTCAGTTCAAGCAGCGAAAGTTCGACCCCAGGCCGAGCGGCGCGGTAGCGACGGATGACTTCGGGCAGGTATCCGTACAGCGTCGAGGCAACGAAGCCGATACTGAAGCGCACTCGCTCTGCTTCGTGCAGGCGGCCCATCATCGCCTTCATCTCGTCCATGCGGTCCAGCACCTGCGTGGCCTGCTCGAACAGCATGCGGCCGGCATCGGTCAGCACCAGCGGGCGGCTGCCGCGGTCGAAAAGCGCCATCCCAAACTCATCCTCGAGCAGTTGGATCTGCCGGCTGAGCGGCGGCTGGGCGATATGCAGCTTTTCGGCGGCACGGGTGAAATTCCGCTCGCGCGCAACGGTCACGAAATAGCGGAGTTGCCGCGATTCCAAACGATACCTCCCAGGTATAGTTGCCACCAATTTAGTCTTGGATTTCCGGGCAGGAAAGGAGTGTCTCCGTCTCACGGAGGACAACAGACTAGCCAGGTATCGCTACCACCGTGGCAGTCTCCGTGCCTTGTGACGGCACCGACAACGAATAAATCCAGGAGAGAGACAGTGCTGAACAGCATCCAGACCACCATCGACGCCGCGTTGGAAGACAATCCCCAGGGCGGCACCTTCCGCGTGGACCGCGGCATCTTCACCGACGCAGAGCTGTTCGAGCTGGAGATGCGGCATATTTTCGAGGGCAACTGGATCTACCTGGCGCATGAAAGCCAGATTGCAAATCCGAACGATTATTTTACCACGTATATCGGCCGCCAGCCGATCTTCATTGCCCGCGCCAAGACCGGGGAGCTGAGTGCCTTCATCAATGCCTGCAGCCATCGCGGCGCGATGCTGTGCCGCCATAAGCGGGCCAATAAGACCTCTTATACCTGCCCGTTCCATGGCTGGACTTTCAGCAACGCCGGCAAGCTGCTGGCGGTGAAAGATCCGCGCGGCGCTGGCTACCCAGAAAAATTCAACAAAAATGGCTCGCATGACCTGACCAAGGTCGCTCGGTTCGACTCCTATCGCGGCTTTCTGTTCGGCAGCCTGAATCCCGACGTCCTGCCGCTGACGGAGCATCTGGGTGAGGCGGCGAAGATCATCGACATGATCGTCGACCAGTCGCCCGAGGGGCTGGAGGTGCTGCGCGGTTCTTCGACCTATGTCTACGACGGCAACTGGAAATTGCAGACCGAAAACGGCGCCGACGGCTATCACGTGTCGGCGGTGCACTGGAACTACGCGGCCACCACCGGGCGGCGGAAGGACTCGCAGCAGGGCGACACTGTCCGTGCCATGAGCGCCGGCGGGTGGGCGAAGCAGGGTGGCGGGTTCTATTCGTTCGAGAACGGGCACCTGCTGCTGTGGACCAACTGGGCAAACCCCGAAGACCGGCCCAACTGGGGACGCCGCGACGAACTGACGTCTCGTTTCGGCCAGCCGGCGGCCGACTGGATGGTACAGCGGAGCCGCAATCTGTGCCTGTATCCAAACGTCTACCTGATGGATCAGTTCAGCTCGCAGATCCGCACCTTCCGGCCCATCGCGGTCGATAAGACCGAGGTCACGATCTACTGCATCGCCCCCAAGGGTGAGGCACCTGACGCCCGCGCGCGCCGTATCCGGCAATACGAAGACTTCTTCAACGCATCAGGCATGGCGACGCCCGATGATCTCGAGGAATTCCGGGCCTGCCAGATGTCATACCAGACGCGGGCAGCGCGGTGGAACGACATGTCGCGCGGTGCGCAGCATTGGATCAACGGGCCGGACGACGCTGCTGCATCAATCGGCCTGAAGCCGCTGCTGAGCGGTGCGCGTACCGAAGATGAAGGCCTGTTCGTCGTCCAGCACAAATACTGGCAGGAGACGATGCAGCGCGGTCTTGCTTCTGAAGCAAACAAGAACTGAGCCGGAGGAACCACCATGTCAGTCGCACTGGATGCCTCTGTTCGCTTCTCGCTCGAGGACGCGCGGCAGTTTCTCTACCGTGAGGCGCGCTATTTGGATGACCGGGACTGGGATGCCTGGCTGTCACTCTACGCCGACGATGCCGAGTTCTGGATGCCATCCTGGGACGATGACGATAAACTCACCGAGGACCCGCAGACCGAAATCTCGCTGATCTGGTACGGCCATAAAGGCGGGCTGCAAGATCGGGTGTTCCGGATCCGCACCGAACGCTCTAGCGCCACCAGCCTGCCGGAGCCGCGAACCTCGCACAATATCAGCAATGTCGAGATTCTCGACCAGACCAGCGCCCTGACGCGGCTTCGCTTCAACTGGGTGACGTTCAGCTTCCGCTACAAGACGACGGACACGTATTTCGGCACCTCGTTCTACTCGATCGATACCACCGGCGCGACACCGCTGATCCGCCAGAAGAAGGTGGTGCTGAAGAACGACTACATCCACCACGTCGTCGACATCTACCACATCTGAGCAGCACGAAACGGAGGGCGCCTGCCATGGGCTACACGATCGCGCTGAATTTCGAAGACGGGGTCACGCGCTTCGTGGCCCAGCGTGCCGGCGAGACGGTTGCGGATGCCGCATACCGTGTCGGCATCAACATTCCACTGGACTGCGCCAACGGCGCCTGCGGCACCTGCAAATGCCGCGTGGAGTCCGGCACCTTCGATCCCGGCACGTTTATTGAGGACGCGCTGTCAGACTATGAAGCTTCGCAGGGTCTGGCGCTGGCCTGCCAGATCGTGCCGGAGAGCGATCTGACGGTGGCGATTGCGGCCTCCTCGGCTGCCTGCAAGACGAAGCCGCAAAGCGTCAGGACGCCACTGCGGTCGGTGACTCGGCTTTCGGAGACGGCGATGTCGTTTGCGATCGAGGCGCACGCCGGGTTCGACTTCCTGCCGGGGCAGTATGTCAACATCCAGGTCCCAGAGACGACGGCGCAGCGGTCGTACTCCTTCGCCTCGGTGCCCGGCGAGGATGCAGTTTCGTTCCTGATCCGCGACATTCCCGCCGGCCTGATGAGCACCTGGCTGCGCGACGCGGCGACGCCCGGGATGATGCTGGACCTGACCGGACCCTCCGGTGCGTACTATCTACGGGATATCCGTCGCCCGGCGCTGTTCCTTGCCGGCGGCACAGGCCTCGCGCCGTTCCTGTCGATTCTCGGCCGCCTGGCCGAAACCGGCAGCGCGCACCCGATCCACATGGTTTACGGCGTGACCAACGATG
>JAQGHW010000604.1 GCA_028291505.1 Rhodopila sp.
GGTTGATGACGATTCTCCGGGACACTCGGCCGGAGCAGGCGACTTTGGTGCCCGACGCGCCGGGGGCATTCACGTCGGAGGAGGGCTGGAAGCTCGACCGCGGGGAGGCGGCGCTGGTGCGACCGGCGATCGCGGCGATGCAGGCGCTGGGGTGCCGGGTGATCCTGTTCATCGATCCGGACCCGGGGGTGATCGTGCGGGCGCGCGAGGCCGGTGCGGACGGGGTGGAGATCTATACCGGGGCGTATGCAGCGGCTTTCCGCGATGGCGGGCATGAAGGGATCCTGGAGGGTATCGCGGCGACGGCTGCTGCCGCTCGGGCGGCTGGCCTGGTGGTCAATGCGGGGCACGATCTGAACCTGGTGAACATTCCGGCCCTGATGCGGGCGGTGCCGTTCCTGGCGGAAGCCTCGATCGGGCATGAGCTGACGGCGGACGCGCTGGACCTGGGGTGGTCGGCGACCGTGGCGGCTTATGCGGCGGCGCTGCTTGGGTAGGTTTGGGGGCCTGGAGCGGTTCTGGTTAGAGCACGCGTCGGCGGATGCCGTCGGTCAGCGATACGGTGTTGAAGTTGATCAGCAGCCCGACCCGGCATGAACTGAGCCGTAGATATGTCAGCAACTGCGCTTCGTGCAGCGGATGGAATTGTTCTACGGTCTTGAGTTCCAGGATGACCTCGCCACGCACGATGATGTCCGCGAGGTAGCCCGATTCGATTTCTATGCCATCGTACTTGATTGGCAGTCTGACCTGTTGGTCGAATTTTAGGTCGGCCTGCGATAGCTCGTGGCACAGGCATCGATGGTAGGCGGATTCGAGTAGTCCGGGGCCGAGACGGCTGTGAACGCGCATCGCCAGGCCGATAATCCGGTAGGTGAGGTCTCCGTCAGGGACAAACGCTTGGTTCATGGCGGATCCGGGTTGGGTTCGTGCAGGATCGTGGGGAATGATTGACGATCGGTTAATGGGGCGGGAAGAAAGTAAGGTTTGACACAGATTTAGCGGAGGAAGAGCACAGATTAGGGGGATAGTTGCGTTGGCGTCGGCGGTGCGTCGGTGGCTCCGAGTGAGAGCTAGGCTTGGGCGCTTCGCGTGATTGGTTCCCGGCGCGCGCAATGACCGAGTACACTTTTTCTGAATGTCGCTGACCGGCGCTCCGTGCTTGCCAACATTTGCGCGATGTCAATGTTTTGGACGGGCGAGACCTTGATACTCCGGGAGGCCGCCGTCGTTCGAGGCTTTCGTCGCACGGGATGCTCGATCCCGTTAGCGGTTTCGGCCACGGTTAGAATCGGGCAGGCAAGGACACGTCGATGAGCGAAACACGCTGGCGTCGCGTGATCTCTGCTTGCTTTGGGATTGGGGTTCTCGTTTCGGGGTGCACCGCGGTTTATAAGAACGGTGGGCCTCCAATGGTTATCTACAGCACGCCCTTTGGGACCACGCAGGTCAATCCCGGTGGCCAGCCGGCACCAGTGCAGAATCCGCCCGTGCCGACAACCAGCGTCAACCGGGATGGCGTATACAGTGGGACCGCGGTGCCACTCGATACTGGCGGCGGCTTGTGCATCAAAAACATACCGGTCACCGGATTCCGCGTGCACGGCGACTCGGTGCAGTGGGGCAGGTTCCGAGGCAGGATCGAGAACAACGGCGTGCAGATGGTTGATGGCAATACCTGGGTGTATGGCCAGTTCGCAGGCGACGAGTTCGACGGGCAAATCTCCACAACGGCCCGGTTTGATCAGCCAGGATGCACGTTCATGATGAGGCTGAAGAAGATCGGCGGCTAGTGATCGCCGGGATCCCGGGGGGCGAATGCAGTCATCAATACCCGGGCAACTCGTTCACACACTGCACGCGCCAGCCGTCCGGCGACCGTTGCAGGCGGCTGAGCGACAGATTCTGGATCGACATGTGCAGCGCGCTGTCGGGGCCGATGCGTAGCGCGTGGGCGATGGCGCCACGGATCGCGCCGCCGTGGCTGACGATCACCACGTCGCGGCCGGCATGCGTTTCGGCCAGGCGCTCCATTGCCGCTCCGACGCGGGTGATGACCTCGGCCATGCTTTCGCCGCCGGGTGGCTTTTCATCGCCGGCCAACGGCCAGAAGGCGTGTGCGGGCTGCAGCAGCTTCGGCGGCAGTGCGTGATGCGGCAGGCCTTGCCACTCGCCTAGGGACTGCTCGATCAGGTCCGGTTCGACGCCCGGTTCCACCCGCGGATAGCCGTGGGCGAAGATCGTCTCGGCGGTGCGGCGGGTGCGCGACAGGGGAGTCACCAGCCAATCCGCCGGACGCGGCAGCCTGGCGGCCAGCGAGCGGTACATCGGGGCCTGCTCGAGCAGCGTTGCCTCACACAGCGCGACATCCATGACGCCGTAGAGGAAGGCGCGGGCGTTTTCCTCCACCAGGGCGTGGCGGATCAGCCAGAAGGAAGTCTCCATCATTCACCGATGCTTATCAGGGCGCCGCTCACACGGGCCGCGTGGAACTGACGCGTGAACAGAAGTGCGGCGCAGGCGAGCCAGATCAAATTCAGGCCGAACGCGGCGGCCAGGTGGTCCCAGCGGATCACGCCCTGCAGCAGGGCGGCGCGCATGCCCTCGAAGACGTGCGTCGTGGGCAGCGCATAGGAGAACGGCTGGATGAACGACGGCAGCACGGACACCGGGTAGAACACGGCCGAGAATGGCGCGAGGCCGAACAATACCCCCCACGCCAGCGGTTCGGCGCCGGCGCCATGCCGCAGCACCAGCGACACGACGCCGAGGGCGACGGCCCAGCCCATGATCATCAGGTTGACGAAGAACAGGATCAGCACCGGGCCGACGGTGAACAGGTTGAACGCGTACAACGCCCAGGCCAGCAGGATCGCCGGCATGACGCCCAGCAGCATGCGGATGATCGACATGCTGATGAGAGCGGCAACCATCTCGAACGGGCGCAGCGGGCTGACGAAGATATGACCGAGGTTGCGCGACCAGATTTCCTCCAGGAAGGACAGCGACATTCCCATCTGGCTGCGCAGGGTTACCTCCCACAGCAGGACGCCGCCCAACAGGGTGGCGCCGGCCATGAGGCCCGGGCTGCCCATCCGCGCAGCGAGGAAGCGGGCGGTGAAACCCCAGATGCACATTTGCAGGATCGGCCAGTATGACAGCTCGACCAGGCGGGGCCAGGAGCGGCGGTACAGCGCCAGATGACGGTACATCAGGCCCCAGATGCGGCGGAACATTGGTTTCATGCGGGGCGCTCGACCGCAAGAGGTGGGTGGCCGGGCCAGGTCCGGCCATGACACTGGAAGAGCGGCCGAGACCGACCATGACACTGGAAGAGATGCCGAGACCGGCCATGACACTGGAAGAGAGGCCGAGACCGACCATGACACTGGAAGAGAGGCCGAGACCGGCCATGACAGCAGGGATATGGCACAAGGTTCATGCTGGGACTGCCTGCCTGCGATCGCGGGCAATGTCCAGGAACACGTCCTCCATGTCGTGGCGTCCGTAGCGTTCCAGCAGTTCGTCGGGACTGCCGCGGTCGACAACGCGGCCCTTTTTCAGCATGACGACGTGGGAGCACAGCCGCTCAACCTCGGCCATGTTGTGGCTGGCCAGCAGGATCGTGCAGCCGCTTTCCGCCCGGTATTGCTCCAGCCAGGTGCGGACCAGGTCGCCAGTGTCGGGGTCCAGGCTGGCGGTCGGTTCGTCCAGCAGCAGCACCTCCGGGCGGTTGATCAGTGCCTTGGCCAGCGCGACCCTGGTCTTCTGGCCGGCGGATAGCTGGCCGGCCGGGCGGTCCAGGATCGCGCCCAGGTCCAGTTCGCGCGACAGGGCGGCGATCCGCTGCTCCACCCGGGGCACATCGTAGAGGTGGCCATAGACCCGCATGTTCTCCCTGACCGTCAGCCTTGCCGGCAGCGCGACGTAGGGTGAGGAGAAGTTCATCCGTGCCAGCGCGGCGAACCGGTCTTTGGCCATGTCGTGCCCGAGCACGTTGATGCGGCCGGCGGTGGGGACGAGGAGGGCCAGGAGCATGGCGATGGTGGTGGTCTTGCCGGCGCCGTTGCCGCCCAGCAGCCCGACCGTTGCCCCGGTTGGTGCGACGAAGCTGATGTCGTCCACGGCGAGGACCTCACCATATCGCTTTGTCAGGTTTTCTACTTTAATCGCGTTCATGGGCGTCCGGATAAGGTGCTTGGGCCGATCCGCCAAGAGACGATTGGTGGAAAGGTGGGGCCGGCTGTCACGTGCGCGCCGGTTGTGTGGGTGGCCTGGACATGTGCTGCCGCTTTGTTCGATCGCATTGCTTCGCGCGCTTGATCCTCCTGTTCAGCGCGACCATGCTGTAAATTGTGCCTGTCATGATCGAATTCACCACCGCGCCCGCGACCTTGCCACCCGGAGAGCGTGTCTATGCCGTAGGGGACATTCACGGCTGTCTGGACCGGCTGGTGACGCTGCATGAGATCATTGCCGAAGATATTGCCGACCGGCCGGCCGAACGCATCACGCTGGTGCATCTTGGCGACCTTGTGGATCGGGGTTCGGACAGTGCCCAGGTGGTCGACTGGCTGATCAACCAGCCGCCGGTGCCGGCTGACGAGATCGTCAATCTGATGGGCAATCACGAACACATGATGCTTTCCGCCGTGGCGGGGACCGACAAGGAGGCGCCGAGCCAGTGGCTGATGAACGGGGGGGCGGACTCTTTGCTCAGCTGGGGGATCTCCCGCACCGTGCCGCCTGGCGAATGGGCCAGCCGCATCCCGCGCCAGCACCTGATCTTCCTGCGCGACCTGGCGATCAGCCACCAGATCGGGCCGTATCTGTTCGTGCATGCCGGGATCCGGCCGGGTGTGCCGCTGGATCAGCAGTCGCGGATGGACATGATGTGGATCCGCGAGCCGTTCCTGTCGTCTCGTGCGGATCATGGGGTTGTCGTGGTGCATGGGCATACCCCGAAGCGGGAGCCGATCATCCAGCCCAACCGGATCGCGATCGATACCGGGGCGGTGCTGGGTGGGGCGCTGACCTGCGTGGTGCTGGAAGAGGACAAAGTCGGCTTTTTGCAGAGCTAGAGTTGGAGCGGTCTGGGCTGCCGCAAGAGGCAATTTGGCCGCAATCGGTCCCGGGATCGGTGGGATTGGCGGTTCGCATCGTGATGTCAGCGGCGGCGACGGCCAAAGCCATCGATTTCGTCGATCGTCACTTGCTTCTGGGAGTAGGCGCACGCGATGATGGGTTGCACCACTGCGACGGCCTTGTTACGGCAGGTTGAATGAATCAGATAACCCAGGGCTCCACGCCGCGCCCGGATGAGCCGCAGCCTGATCTCGCGGCGGCGGTTCGGCGGCTTGCGCATACCAATGTGTTGGTGATCGGCGATGTGATGCTGGACCGCTACACGTTCGGCGAGGTGACTCGGATCAGCCTGGAAGCGCCGGTGCCGATCCTGGCGATCGAGCGTGAGGTTGCGTTGCCTGGCGGGGCGGGGAACGTGGTGCGCAACCTGACGGCGTTGGGCGCCGCGACGGCGTTCATCTCGGTTGTCGGCGACGACCAGGCGGGGTCGGAGCTGACCGGACTGATCGGCGGCCAGCCGAATGTCGAACCCTGGCTGCTGGTGCAGGGCAGCCGGACGACCACGTTGAAGACCCGGCTGATCGCGGCGGGCCAGCAGTTGCTGCGGGCGGATCGTGAGCAGACCGATCCGATCCATCCGAAGCTGGCGGAGCGGCTGCTGCGCATCGCGGTGGATGCGATGGCGGCGACCAGCGTCACGGTGCTGTCGGATTACGGCAAGGGCGTGTTGTCAGGCGATGTGCCGGCCAAGCTGGTGGAGGCGGCGCGCAAGACCGGCCGCAAGCTGATCGTCGATCCGCGCGGTAGCGACTTTTCCCGGTATGCCGGGGCGGATGTGGTGATGCCGAACCGGCAGGAACTCGCCGCCGCCACCCATATGCCGGTGGATACCGAGGCGGCGATCGTCGCGGCTGCCCAGCATTTGCGGCAGCAGCACGGTTTCGGCGCGGTGGTGGTGACGCGCGGCAATGATGGCATGACACTGGTGGATGGCGCCGGTTTCCTGCATTTCCCGGCCGAGGCGGCAGATGTGTTCGACACCTCCGGGGCGGGGGACACGGCGCTCGCGACGCTTGGTGCGGCCTTGGCGGCGCAGCTTGAATTGCCGGTGGCGGTGCGGCTGGCGAACCTCGCCGCCGGGATTTCTGTGGGGAAGGTCGGCGCGTCGATCGTGCGGGAGGCTGATCTGCTGGCCGCTTTGACGCCGCAGCACAGCGCATTGCGGAAAATCGTCACCGGAGAGGAAGCGGTGGAGCAGGCGGAGCGTTGGCGGCATCGCGGCTGGCGGGTGGGGTTCACCAACGGTTATTTCGATCTGTTGCACCAGGGCCATGTCGCGCTGCTGGAGCAGGCCAGGGCGTCGTGCGACCGGCTGATCGTGGGGCTGAATTCGGACACCAGCGTGCGGCGGCAGAAGGGGGCTCCGCATCCGATCCAGCCGGAGGCGGCACGGGCGGCGGTGCTGGCGAGCTTTGCGTTTGTCGATCTGGTTTGTCTGTTCGAGGAGGATTCGCCCGAGGGCCTGATCGAGGCGTTGCGGCCCGACGTGCTGATCAAGGGCGCCAACCACGCGTTCGAGGATGTGGTCGGAGCCTATCTGGTGCGCGGCTGGGGCGGGCGGGTGCTGCTGATCGATCTGCTGGCGGAGCAACTGCCGCAACCGGGGCTGGCGTCGCTGAAGACCTGACGGCCCCTGGTTCTTCCGGTACGGCTGCGGCAAACTCCGTAGCATCGTGATCCAAAGGGGAACGCCATGGCCAAGATCATCATCAGTTGCGCCGTCACGGGAGCGATCCACACGCCCAGCATGTCGGATTATCTGCCGATCACGCCGGAGGAGATCGCCAGGTCGTCGATCGAGGCGGCGGAGGCTGGGGCGGCGATCATCCATCTGCACGCTCGCAATCCGGTCGATGGATCGCCGACTCCCGATCCGGCGGTGTTCATGCAGTTTCTGCCGACGATCAAGCAGAGCACCGATGCCGTCATCAACATCACGACGGGCGGCGGGCTGACCATGACGCTAGAGGAACGACTGGCGGCGCCGCTGGTGGCCAAGCCGGAGATGTGCAGCCTGAACATGGGCAGCATGAACTTCAATATCTCGCAGGCTGGCAATCGCATCAAGGCGTGGAAGTTTCCTTGGGAGAAGCCGTATCTGGACGCCACGGACAATTTCATTTTCCGTAATACGTTCAAGGATATCGCGGGGATCGTCGAGAAGCTTGGGAAGGGGCATGGGACGAAGTTCGAGTACGAATGTTACGACATCGGGCATTTGTACAACCTGGCGTACTGCCTGGATCAGGGTATCGTCGAGCCGCCGTTGTTTGTTCAGTCGATTTTCGGAATTACTGGCGGGATCGGGGCTGAGCCGCGGAACCTGCTGTTCGCCAAGGAGACGGCGGACCGGTTGTTTGGGGATCAGTATGTCTGGTCGGTGCTGGCGGCGGGGCGGCACCAGATGGCGTTCACGACGATGGCGGGGATCAACGGCGGCAACGTCCGGGTGGGGCTGGAGGACAGCCTGTATATCGGCAAGGGGCAACTTGCTAAGTCGAACGCGGAGCAAGTGGCGAAGATCCGGCGGATCCTGGAGGATCTGAGCCTGGAGATCGCGACGCCGGCGGAGGCGCGGGCGATGCTGAATTTGAAGGGCGGCGATCGGGTGGGGTTCTAAGGGCCGCCGGCCCTTAGCGGGGTCGAGGGGCGGAGCCCTCGGCTTTGACCCGTGCGCCGGCCCCTGTATCATCCCTCCAACGGAGGAAGCGCATGTTCGACCTGAACGAGTTGAAGGACAAAATCGCCGTAATCGGCGTCGGCAACACGAAGTATGGCAACTTCCCGGAGATCGATGATTACGGCCTGGCGGCGCACGCATTTCGTAATGCGGTGAACGACTGCGGCATCGACAAGAACAAGATCGACGGGATGCTGGTATCGCGCATTCCGTACTACGCCCGGATGGGCGAGGTACTGGGGATCAACCCGCGCTGGACCATTACGCTTCCCGGGCATGGCCGGATGTCCGGCATGGGCATCATCGAGGCGGCCAGCGCCATTGCCACCGGCCAGTGCGACTATGCGGCGCTGCTGTATGCGAATATCGGCCGGTCCAGGCGGGTTAATTATGGCGGCGATGAAAGCCCGGGGACGTGGGATCCCTGGGGCTTTACGTCGCCCGGGGCGGCGCATGCGATGGCGTTTCGCCGGCATATGGAGATGTATGGCACCACGACGCGGCAACTGGCGGAGGTTTCGGTCTCGGTTCGGTATCATGCGTGCCTGAACCCGGATGCTGTGATGCGCAATCCGATTACCATCGAGGACCATGAAAGCGCTCGTTTCATTACCGCACCGCTGCGGCTGCTGGATTACTGCCTGATCAACGACGGTGCAGTGTGCCTGATCCTGACGTCCAAGGAACGAGCTGGTGACTTTGCCAAGCCGCCGGTGCTGATCTCCGGGTGGGGGGCGCAGGAGACGTTCAGCCCATCCTCGATCGCCAATTTCGATATGGATTTCTGGTATCCGGCGATCAGTGCGGCGGGCCGGCAGGCGTATGAGATGGCCGGGGTGACGCACGACGATGTCGATGCGCTGATGTGTTATGACAATTT
>JAQGHW010000633.1 GCA_028291505.1 Rhodopila sp.
ACAGCGGGCCTCAACCGCGTCGACAACCGGGGAGAAAACGCATGCCGAAAATCGGCAGGAGAGCATTTGCCGCCACCGCCGCAACGGCGCCGGTGGTGTTCAGCATACGACCCTCTCGCGCACAGACCGCCGAGTTCGTGTTCAAATTCGGCAACAACGTTCCGGAGACCTATCCGCTTAACGTGCGAGCCACCCAGGCCGCCGACCGGATACGTTCGGCGACGAATGGCCGGTTCGATCTGCGGATCTTTCCCGCCGGGCAGTTGGGTACCGACACCGACATGCTGTCCCAGGTTCGTTCGGGGGCGATCGAATTCTACACCGCGTCCGGCCTCGTGCTTTCGACCCTCGTCCCACTGACCGCGATCAACGCGCTCGGTTTTGCCTTCAGGGACTACAGCCAGGTCTGGCCAGCGATGGACGGCAAGTTGGGTGACACCATCCGGGCAAAGATAGAGACCGCCGGCCTGCACCCGATCGAGAAGATCTTCGACATCGGATTTCGCGAGGTATCGTCAAGCACCCACCCCATTACCGACCCGGAAAGTTTCAAGGGATTCAAAGTCCGCATCCCACCGAGCCAGCTGGGGGTCTCGATGTTTCGGGCGTTGGGCGCATCTCCGGCGACACTGAATTTCGCCGAGGCTTATACCGCCCTGCAAACCCATGTGGTCGACGGCCAGGAAAACCCGCTGTCCATTATCGATACGGCGAAGTTCTTCGAGGTGCAGAAATACGTCTCGATGACGAACCATATGTGGGATGGCTATTGGCTGTTGTGCAACGGGCGAGCCTGGAAAAGCCTGCCCGATGACGTCCGCGCGGTGGTGTCACGCGAACTGAACCGAGCGGCCGAGGAAGATCGGATGGACATCGCCGCCCTGGATGCTTCGCTGAAAGCCAGGCTGGAGTCGAAGGGAATGGTGTTCAACACCCCCGATCCGGAGCCGTTTCGTTCGATATTAAAACGAGATGGATTCTACGAGCAGTGGCGCAAGACGTTCGGGAATGAGGCGTGGGACGTCGTTGAATCATACGTGGGACGACTGGCCTGAGAACACGCCGGCGATCGATGTCGGCGGTTGTTATTCCGACATCGCCACAGCTATAATCGCGGGGCCGTTCCTTCACAGGACCCAGGATGTCCGTATTCGGCCGCCGCGTTTCGATCGGCCTTGCCGTCGGTGTCGCCGCATGTGCGGCCGTCGCCGAACCAAACGCCGACAGCGGCACTCGCCGCGGCTTCAACCTGAAACTATCAAGCTCGAACGAAACGACGCGGATGGGATCCGGTCGTAATGCAAACCGGATCCCATCGGTCACAGGCGGCGTGTCAGCACGGGGGGATGCGTAACCGCACCGCCCGCAAGGTGTTCAGGACTTGCTGGGATGAGTGGTCTTCGCGGCCGGGATTGCGGTACCCAGCTTGGCGTGGCTTGACTTCGCATCCTTCGTAGATACGGCCGTCTTGGCGCTCGGCGTCGCGTTCGTCGGAGCGGCGGCGGCGGCCGGCTTCTCCATCGTTGTATTGGCTGGTGTGGCATTCTGCTGGGCGAAAGCGGTGATCGGCAGGATCGCCAGGGTGATCGCGGCGAGCAGGCTGGAAATGCGTGTCATGGTCGGTGTCCTTTGCACCGGGGGATCAATGGTTGCTCCCGGCTGAGGAGGATTAAGCCACCGCTTTGTGACGCTGGGGCGATCACGGCACGGCGGAAAAGTGGCGAACGGTACTTAAACGCATTAAATATCGGACATCTGCGCGCGACGGTACCTTGGTGACCGGCCATCTTGATGAGACAGTGACTCACTCAACCATCGGGAAACGTCGATGCCGCTGACTGGGGTGAAGGTCCTCGACCTGACACGCGTTCTATCCGGCCCGTTCTGCACCGCCCTGCTGGGCGACATGGGGGCCGATGTCATCAAGGTGGAGGCGCCCGAGGGCGACTCGGTCCGCGGCGCTGGTGCGATCAAGGACGGATTGTCCTGGTATTTCGCGCAGTTCAACCGCAACAAGCGCTCCCTCCGGCTGGATATGCGCAAGCCGGAGGCGAAATCGATCCTGGCGCGCCTGATTCAGCAATCGGATGTGCTGGTCGAGAATTTTCGCCCCGGCGTGCTGGCGCGGATGGGGTTTGACGACGCGCGGCTGAAAGGATTGAGTCCGTCGCTGGTGGTTTGCTCGATCAACGGGTTCGGCAGTTCGGGACCATACAAGGACCGGCCGGCGTTCGACTTCATCGCCCAGGCCATGAGCGGCTTCATGAGCGTCAACGGCGGCCCCGACGATCCACCGCTGCGTTCGGGGTTGCCGATCAGCGATCTTGTGGCCGGATTATACGCGGCGCTCAGCATAGCCGCCGCGGTGCCGCACGCGCGCGCAACCGGGCTGGGCCAGCGAGCGGAGGTCAGCCTGACCAACGGGCTGGTCAGCCTCTTGTCCTATATCGCGACGAGCTACTTCGCCACGGGAGCAGCGCCGGCGCGCAGCGGCAACGATCATCCGATCGCTGCGCCGTACGGCTTGTTCCCGACCCGGGACGGGCAGATCGCGCTGGCCCCCGCCGACGATGCGTTCTTCCGCCGCCTCGCGGATGCGTTGGGAGAGCCGGGGCTGAAGACCGACCCGTTGTACGCGACTGGAGCAGCCCGGGTGGCGAATCGGGCTCGGATCAACGCCATCGTAGGCGGGAAATTGGCGGCTGAAACAACGGCCTACTGGGTCGAGGTGCTGAACAAGGCCGGCATCCCGAGCGGGCCGGTGAACAGCGTGGCGCAGGTGTTCGAGGATCCGCAGATACTTGCCCAGGAGATGGTTCTTGACGTCGATCACCCCGGCCATGGCATCGTCCGCATGCTTGGTTTTCCGATCAAGTATTCCGATATGCCTTGCCAGATACGTCGTCCCGCACCCGGCCTGGGCGAACACTCGGACGAGATCCTGGCCGAACTCGGTTATCTGGCATCGGATCTGGCGGCGTGGCGGCAAAACGGAGTGATTTGATGCGGCGTTTGGTGCTTCTGGTTTGCGTTCTCCTGGTAGCCGGTCTGGCCACGGCGGCGGGCGTCCGAGCGTGGCGTCAGGCGGCGGCGCAAACGCCGGATTGGATCGGCCAGGACGTCAATGGCATGCATTATGAGGTCCTGTTGCCTGACCGATACGATGCGGCTCGCCGGTATCCGGTGGTGCTTTACCTGCATCAGCTCGCCATGGGGGATTATCGGGAAGGCCTGCGCAAGCAGGTGAACGGCTGGTTCAACACGCCTGCCTTCCGGTCTCGACACCCAAGTATCGTTGTCGTGCCGATGCTCGACCAGACCAAGGATCCCGGTGCCCGGTGGATCAACTTCGGCGGCAAGCGGGAAGGCCATGCCGGCGAGGACAATGCCATTGCTGCTCTGCAGCAGGTTATGGCTCGCTACTCGATCGATGCAGAGAGGATCTACGTCACCGGCAACTCGATGGGCGGGATGGGAACCTGGCAGATGCTGCTGGATTACAATGTCCACACCGGCGGCAAGGGCCATATCTTCGCCGCCGGCATGCCGCTGGCAGGTGCGCAGCGGACGGCCGATCCGGCGGTGGCGGCGCAGGCGCTGCGGCAGGTACCGATCTGGGCTATTCACGGTGCGAAGGATAACGAGGTCTCGTTGGACTGGGACCGGGCCATGGCGCGGTTGATGTCGCCCAGCCCGATGTTCCGATACACCGAGGTGCCGGATACAGGACACGATGTGTGGGACGGCTATTATTCCCGCGCCGAAGTGTGGGACTGGCTGTTTTCAAACAGTGGTGGGGGTTGATACCAGTGGCCTGAAGGGCTGACTGGTGTGCGCGCAGGGTTGGAGTGGCGGATGCGCGCGAAATCAATAAGACACCACCCGCAGCCCAGTTCGCCGGTGCGGCAGAACGGTCAGATCCACTTGCGCCAGCGGAAAACACCCAGCGGGATCAGCGTGGTCAGCAAGATCAGAGCCCAGCCCCACTGGTAGCCCCAGGCCCAGTCGTATTCGGGAATGTTCTTGAAGTTCATGCCGTAGATGCCGGCGATCAGCACCGGCGGAATACCAACAACCGAGGCGATGGCCATGACCTTCATGACGTTGTTCTGGGCGATGTTGATGAAACCCAGGGTCGCGTCGAGCAGGAACTGCAGCTTGTCGTTCAGGTGAGTATCGAAGTCGCTGACTGACGCGATGTCCTGTCGCAGCGTCACCAGCCTGGGCATCAGCGCCTTGGGCATCCAGTCCGCTGCGGTTGCCTCAACATAGGGCACGATGCGTGCGGCGCTGACCTGGGTCTCGCGGACGTGGGAGATAAGGTCCCCGATATGCCCGAGCCGGCCTAGGGTGCGGCGCAGGGTGGCGTCTTCGGCCTTTCGGCCGCCCTTCTGATTGGCCCCCATGGCGAAGATGCCGTGCGAAAGCGTGTCGAGGTCCGCGCGAACCTGCTCCAGCACGTCGGCTTGGCGGTCGACGATCGCCTCCAGCAGGCCGACGAAGATATGTGGACCGGTTTGGTGGGGCGTCGCGTGGTCCGGCAGATGCTCCAGAAAGGTGTCGAAGACCCGGCTTGGGGCGAAACGAACCGTGACCAGCCGCTCCAGGGTAAAAACGAAGCCGGCCGAGACGCCACGCGGGCCATCATCAGCCAACTGGATCAACGGCATGCTGAGGTACAGCGCACCGTCGCGGCTGGCGAGGCGGCTGGAGCTTTCGATTTCGCTGACCTCGGCTTGTGAGGGGACTTGCAGGCCGGTCGCCTGTTGCACCCGATCGATCTCATCCGGGGTTGCGTTCAGCAGATCGATCCAGACCGCCTGGCGCAGCGCCTCGGTCGATCCGGTATCGGTCAGACGGTGCAAATTCCCGTCTCCGCAGGCAAAAGCGGTGATCATGCGAACCCTTTTGTCACTGTATCATCCGGGCGGATGCGGCGGCCTCAGGCTCTAATAATGTAGAGCCGCTTCAGGAATGTTGCGACCGCTGTAATATCTCGCCTCCGACTTTTTTCGAGCGGTCGACCGGGTCGGGGCCAGACCATATCGAATCTCGAATGGATGCTCATCCGCGGACGCCGTCGGATGTATTCCGGCGCGGTAGGATCATTCCGGTTACTCGCCTGTCGCTGGACCGGCGGGCGATCGGAGCATCCGCGTCCCCTGGCCCCGATCGAGGCCAGGGGAACGACGACAACTCAGTTCTTCGTCTTGTCGACCAGCGCGTTCTTGCTGATCCACGGCATCATCGCGCGCAGCTTCTCACCGACCTGCTCGATCGGGTGTTCGGAAAGCCGCCGGCGCGTGGCCTTGAAGCTGGACTGGTTGACCTTGTTCTCCAGCATCCAGTCGCGCGCGAAACGGCCGCTCTGGATATCGGCCAGCACGCGCTTCATCTCGGCCTTCGTTTCGGCGTTGATGATGCGCGGACCACTGACATACTCGCCGTACTCGGCGGTGTTGCTGATCGAGTAGTTCATGTTGGCAATGCCGCCTTCATAGATCAAATCGACGATCAGCTTGACCTCGTGAAGACACTCGAAATACGCCATTTCGGGCGCGTAACCGGCTTCCACCAGCGTTTCGTAGCCGCCCTTGATCAGCTCCACCAGGCCACCGCACAGGACGACCTGCTCACCGAACAGATCGGTTTCACATTCCTCCTTGAACGTCGTCTCGATGATCCCCGCACGACCGCCGCCGATCGCGCTGGCATAGGACAGCGCGACCTCCATCGCGTTGCCCGACGGATCTTGCGCCACCGCCACCAGGCAGGGGACGCCGCCGCCACGCTGGTATTCGCTGCGCACCGTGTGTCCGGGCCCCTTCGGCGCGATCATGAACACGTCGATGTCGGGCCGTGGGTCCAGCAGGTTGAAGTGCACGTTCAGGCCGTGCGCGAACGCCAACGCGGCACCGGACTTCATGTTCGGACCCAGCTTTTCGCGATACAGGTCACCCTGGCCCTCATCGGGGGTCAGCACCATCACCACGTCGGCCCATTTGGCGGCATCGGCCGGATCCATGACCTTCAGGCCGGCGCCTTCGGCTTTGGCAATGCCGGCCGAACCCGCGCGCAGCCCGATGGCAAGCTGCTTGACACCGCTGTCCTTCAGGTTCAGCGCATGGGCGTGCCCCTGGCTGCCGTAACCGATGATGGCGACGTTCTTTCCCTTGACCAGGCCTACATCGGCATCGTGATCGTAGTAGACGCGCATGATACTTGTTCCTTTCTCCAGTCGTTACAGATACAGATAACCCGGTCGCTTCAGATGACCCGGGTGCCGCGAGCCAGTGCGGCGATGCCACTGCGGGAAACCTCGGCCAATCCAAGGTCACGCATCAGTTCGATGAACGCGTCGATCTTCTCGACATTGCCGGTCAGCTCGAACACGAAGCTGCCCAGCGTGGTATCGACGACACGCGCTCGGAACGTATCGGCGATCCGCATCGCTTCGACGCGTTGCTCCCCGGTGCCGATGACCTTCACCAATGCCAGTTCCCTGGCAACATGCGGCCCGTCCATCGTCAGGTCGGCGACGCGGTGCACCGGAACCAACCGGTCGAGCTGTGCCTTGATCTGCTCGATCACCATGCTGGTGCCGGAGGTGACGACGTTGATGCGGCTGTGCAGCCCTCCGGCATCGACCGGCGCGACCGTCAGGCTGTCGATGTTGTAGCCGCGGCCGGAGAACAAGCCGATGACACGCGCCAGGACGCCGGACTCGTTGTCCACCAGGACCGATATGGTCGCACTGCGTTGTGTCGTGTCGGTGGGGCTGAGCATCACATGAACCAAATTGCGGGCGGGGGATGGGACATCCGGCGCACGCGGGGTCATGCCCCGCGGCGACCGGACAGGCAAGAGCGGCGGCGTCAGACCAGGGCGAGGCCCGCGTCGGTGATCCCGGCGCCGGAGGCTTCGTGCTCCGGTCCCAGCAGCATTTCGTTATGCGCCGCTCCGCTGGGGATCATCGGGAAGCAGTTTTCCGCCTGGTCCACCGCGATGTCAGCGATCACCGCGGTCGGGCAATCCAGCATCGCGTTGATGACGTCATCCAACTGATCGACCGACTGCGCTCGCATGCCGGTGGCGTGGAATGCGTCCGCCAACTTGACGAAATCCGGCAATGCCGCGGAATAGGTTTCCGAGTAACGGCTGCCGTGCAGCAGTTCCTGCCACTGCCGCACCATACCCATATACTGGTTGTTCAGGATGAACACTTTCACCGGCAGGCGATACTGCGCCAGCGTTCCCATCTCCTGGATGTTCATCAGGATGGAGGCCTCACCGGCGATGTCGATCACGCAGGCGTCCGGGTGAGCGATCTGCACGCCCATCGCGGCGGGCAGGCCATAACCCATCGTGCCAAGCCCGCCGGAGGTCATCCAATGGTTCGGCTGTTCGAAATGGAAGTGCTGCGCCGCCCACATCTGGTGCTGGCCGACCTCGGTCGTGATGAACACTTCCTTGCCGCGCGCCCGCGTGATCTCGAACAGCCGCTGGATGGCGTATTGCGGCTTGATGATGCCGCCGCGCTTCATGTCCTGGGTGAATTTCAGGGAATCCTTGGCCTTCCAGCCGTCGATCTCGCGCCACCAGGATGCCAGCGCCGGCTTGTCGACTGGATCGTCGCTCGCCTGCCACGCCGCCAGCAGCGCATTCAGCGCCTTGCCGGCGTCCGCCATGATCGGCACCTCGACCGGAACGTTCTTGTTGATCGACGACCCATCGATATCGATATGGATCTTTTGCGACCCCTGACTGAAAGCGTTCAGCCGGCCGGTCACCCGGTCGTCGAAGCGAGCGCCCACGGCCAGCAGCACGTCGCAGTCGTGCATCGCCAGGTTGGCCTCGTAGGTGCCGTGCATCCCCAGCATGCCGAGGAACTGCGGGTCGCTGGCGGGGTAGCAACCCAGGCCCATCAACGTGTTGGTGATCGGGAAGCCGGTCAGTCGTGTCAGTTTCGTCAGCGCCGCCGACGCCTCCGGCCCTGAGTTGATCACGCCCCCGCCAGCGTAGATCATCGGCCGCTTCGCTTGCTTCATCAAAGCGACCGCCTTGGCGATCTGCCCTAGATCAGGTTCGGTACGAGGACGATAGCTCGGGTGCTGGGCGGCCGGTTCCGCGTACGGGGCCGGATTGATGACGATGTCCTTGGGCAGGTCGATCACCACCGGACCAGGCCGGCCGCTGCGAGCGACGTAGAATGCCTCATGCACCACGCGGGCAAGATCCTCGGCCCGCTTGACCAGGTAGTTATGCTTGGTGGCAGGACGGGTGATGCCCGTGGTGTCGGCTTCCTGGAATGCGTCGTTGCCGATCAGGTGGGTCGGCACCTGGCCGGTCAGGCAGACGATGGGGATGCTGTCCATCAACGCATCCACCAGTCCGGTCACCGCATTGGTCGCGCCGGGACCGGAGGTGACCAGCACCACGCCCACTTTGCCGGTGGAACGGGCGTAGCCCTCGGCGGCATGGACTGCCCCACCTTCCTGGCGAACCAGGATGTGGCGAATGGCGTTCTGGTTGAACAAGGCATCGTAGATCGGCAGGACGGCACCGCCGGGATAGCCAAAAATAACCTCTACGCCCTGGTCCTTAAGGGCACGTAGAAGGATTTCTGCTCCCGACTGGGTCAATTCCGCCGACATCTGACCGGCTCCTGTTGCTGGATAGGGCCGGACGAATAGGCTTCCTGGTCGCGTGGGTCAACCCTCGTTTTGAATAAATGTGAACAAATTGGCTTGTTTACTTTCCGAAAATTGCGTTAGAGACGTAAATCGCGCATTTATCGTGTTTGTGCGGGTCTGCGATGCAAGAGCGTGATGGCGAAACCATGTCGCCTGGCGCTTGGTGTACTGACCGGTGACAAGTTCGACGCGGCGACCGGCCTCCACCAGTGACAGTGTCCCCCGCAGATAGCCGGACAGTTCCGGGACGCCGTGCGCGCGCATCGCCGGCAGGCTGGGATCGAGGTCGAGTTCAAGCAGCGCCCGCACCTCCTCGAGCGCGCCACCCCGCAGCATCGCGTCGAAGCGGGTAGCGATTGCCGCGCGCAGGTCCTCGCGCGGAGGATCCAGCAGAATCGCACTGAAACGCCAGGGCGCGGGTGCGCTGCGGCGGTCCTGCCATGCGGCAAGGCCGCGACCAGTGCCGCGCCAAACCTCCCAGGCTCGGGCGATGCGCTGACTGTCTTCGGGTTTCAGACGCGCGGCGGTGGCGGGATCGACATGAGCCAGGCTGGCGTGCAGCGCCGCCGAACCTTGTTCCGCCAGCAGACGGCGAGCTTCCGCGCGGGCGTCAGGCCCGGGGTCCGGAATTTCGGCCAGACCGTCGGTCAGCGCGGCGAAATACAGGCCGGAACCACCGGTCAGGATAGGAATCCGGCCGGCGGCCCTCGCTTCCTCCATGGTGGACAAGGCTTGGTCGCGCCACCAGGCCACACTTCCAGCCTCGGCCGCGGGGCGAACGCCGTACAGCCGATGCGGCACCCGAGCCTCTTCGTCCAAGCTGGGGCGGGCGGTAAGGACGCGAAGTTCGCGATACACCTGCATCGAGTCAGTATTGATGATCGTGCCGCCAAGACGTTCCGCGATGGCTAGCGCCAGGGCGGATTTCCCGCTGGCGGTGGGGCCGGCGACGATCAGGGCGCCCGGTGTCGCGTCCGCCATCGACGGCGTCGATCAGAAGAACAGGCGGTACGGGGCCAAGGCGCCGGTTTCATCGCGGACGAAGAACTGCTTGCCGCTTTCGGTTTCTTCGATCAGGGCTTCGTACAGGCGCAGGGCGTTCTTCACGACTTCGGCGTAGGACGCCGCCTCGGTCTTCACCTTCAGGACGTTCAGCCGATCCATCGACCGCGGCGGCAGATCGAACTGCACACGGTTCTTCGGCACCTTCGGCTTGGCGTCCGGCCGGTCATCGACGTCGGAGGCTGCCCTGGAGGAGAACGTCATGCTGTTCATCGCGTATCCTTTCCCGCTGAGCCGAAATAGTGCGTCACCAAGGCGCCAAACATCGGACCCGCCACCGCCCAGACGACTTCCACGGCAATGTAACTGCCAGTCGCCAAACCATAGGTGCCGCTAATGGCGATAGCCCCACCGGCCCCAACGGCAATGGCGCGGGAGAGGAAGCCGCGTGTCCTGGCGTCGATGACGTGGACTTCTTCAATGTCGAAGTCCCGACCGATCCGAGGCTGGAACCGAGATTCCGATCGTCGCGACCGTGCCCGGGACGGGTCCCACATCCGAGGTTGCTCCACAGGGAAAATCGCCGCGTAGAGCAAGATGCTGAAGGAAGGATTAACCGCATGAGGAAATTCCGATCGCCACGAACATGTAGGACAATTGGAGGAGATTCACAACCCAATTATGAGGCTATTTACCTCATAATCCGCTGCGCCCATCCAATATCGGCTTGCGTGACCAGGGGCCCCCTGTCACGTTCCGGCGAGCCATGACCACTATACTCACTGTGATCGCCCAGCGCGAGGCGACGACCCTGACGCCTGCCCTGCTCAACCAGATCCGCAACGCGGTTCGTGGCGCGCCACCTGTTGTTCTGTCGCCCGGGGAGGCGGCGGATATTCCGCTGTCCGTGCCGCTCGATCAGGTGGCGCTGCGGGCGGCGCTTGGCGAACAACCGATCGACGCGATCGTGACCAAGGCTCGCGGCCGGCGGAAGGCCCTGCTGATCGCCGACATGGACAGCACTATCATCACCAGCGAGACGCTGGACGAACTGGCCGGGTTTGCCGGCATTGGTGACAGAATCGCCGCCATCACAAAACGTGCGATGAACGGCGAACTGGACTTCAAAGCCGCGTTGCGCGAACGCGTGGCGATGCTGAAGGGCCTTGACCTCGCGGCACTGGACAAGACCTGGCAGGAGGTCCGGCTGACCCCGGGCGCTCGGGAACTGGTCGCGACGATGCAGGCGAAAGGCGCTTTGACGGCGCTGGTGTCGGGCGGGTTCAGCTTCTTCACCGGCAAGGTGGCGGCCGAACTCGGGTTCGATGTGCACCGGTCGAACGTCCTGCTGGACGATGGATCGGCGCTGACCGGGCTGGTCGCGGAACCGATCCTGGATCGCGACAGCAAGGTGGCGGCGTTGCACGAACTGGCCGCCCAACGCGGGGTCAAGCTGCATGCGACACTGGCCGTCGGGGATGGCGCGAACGACCTGGACATGATCCTGGCCGCCGGGCTGGGCGTCGCATTCCATGCCAAGCCGGTCGTGGCAAAGGCGGCGCGGACCAGGGTCGATCATGCCGACCTGCGCGCGCTGCTGTTCGCCCAAGGATATCCCGCGTCGGCGTTTGTCGCCGGGTGAGCCAGGGCTTTGCCCCGGACCCGCAAAGGGGCCGCCGGCCCCTTTGATCCCTCGACTTTAAGGGGTTCCAAGGGCCGATGGCCCTTGGCGGGGTCGAGGAGCGGAGCCCTCGCCCCCCTACCCGGGCTGCTTGTCCTTGCCAGCCGGGGTTTTGGACAGCGACAGCGGCACATATTGCACGCCGCCCTCACGCTGGATCAGCATCAGCACGAACTTGCGATCGGCCTTGCGCGCGGCGTCGACAGACTTCTGCACGTCGTCAGGTGAGGCAACCTCGCCCTGTTGCACTTCCATGATGACGTCGCCCGCCTTCAACCCGCGTTCCGCCGCCGGTGTATCGGGCGAAACGGCGGTGATAACGACGCCCTTCTGCCCGTCCTGAAGCTGGAACTTGTCCTTCAGATCCTGACTGACCGGCGCGACCTTCAGCCCCAACCCCGAAATATCCGTCGGCTTGGCGACGTCCGTCGGTTTTGGGGAGTCAACCGAGGCAAGCTTTGCGTCGGCCGGCCGCTCCGCCAGGACGGTCTGCACCGTCACTTCCTTGCCGTCGCGCCACAGCACCACCGGCACGTCCTTGCCCACCACCGAGTCCGCCACGATACGCGGCAGGTTGTGCATCTCCTTCACGTCCTGGCCGTCGAACTTCAGGATGATGTCGCCGCTGTGAATCTTCGCCTTCTCGGCCGGTCCGCCATCGGTGATGCCGGCGACCATCGCCCCCGAGGCGTCCTTCAATCCCAGGCTCTCGGCGATATCGGGCGTCACCTGCTGAATCTTCACGCCCAGCCAGCCGCGCCTTGGATGGCCGAACTCCTTCAACTGCGCGACGATGTTCTTCGCCATGTTGGACGGGATTGAAAAGCCGATGCCGATCGACCCGCCCGATGGCGAGAAGATCGCCGTGTTGATGCCGATCACCTGGCCGTCCATGTTGAACAGCGGCCCGCCGGAGTTGCCGCGGTTGATCGCTGCATCGGTCTGGATGAAGTCGTCGTACTGGCCCTGATGGATATCCCGCCCGCGCGCCGACACGATCCCCGCCGTCACGGTGCCGCCCAGGCCGAACGGATTGCCGATCGCCAGCACCCAGTCGCCAACCCGGGACTGACTGGAATCACCGAAACCCACCGTCGGCAGCGGCTTGTCGGACTTGACCTTCAACAGCGCCAGATCGCCGCTTTCGTCCCGCCCGACGATCTCGGCTTTCAGGGTTGTGCCATCCTGCAGGGTGACGGACACCTCGTCGGCGCCCTCGATGACGTGATTGTTGGTGACCACGTAGCCTGCCGCGTCGATGATGAAGCCGGACCCCAGGCTCTGCGCACGGCGCGGCGCCGGCTGATTGTCACCGCCGCCGTTGCCTCCTTGCCCCTGACGGTTGCGATTGAGGAAGTCCTTGAAGAACTGCTCGAACGGCGATCCCGGCGGAAACACCGGCATGTCCGGACCGACACCGGGACCTGAACCGTCGTTTTTCGCGGTGATCGTCTGGGTGGACGATACGTTCACCACGGCGGGCAGCAACCGGCCGGCCAGATCAGCGAAGCTGTCGGGAGCCGAACGCGCGGCGGCCGGTTCAACAAATCGGACGCCCCCGTTCAGGAATGCCCCTTTCAGGAATGCCCCTTTCAGGAATGTAGGGGTCACCAGCGCGAAGGACACGCCGAGCAGGGCGGCACGGGCAACGGTGGAACGGAACAGGCGCATGATCGGTTTCCCTGGCGAATTAGCCGCATATGGTCTCACGTTCACAGGCTAGCAACTTATCCAGCGAAAGGCACCCGTGGTTCTCATCCAATCTCCCATCGTGATGGGGGGTCGGTCTAACGCGAAGGGGCCGGCGGAGGCGCCTGCAGGTATCGCAGGTAATCGTTGTCGGGCGTTACCACCAGCCGAGCCGCGCCGCTGTCGAAAATGTCACGGTAACCCTGCAAGGTCCGCCAGATCGAGAAAAACCCGGGGTCCTGACCAAAGGATTTGGCATAGGTGTTGGTCGCCTCGGCCTCGCCTTCGCCGCGCAGGTTGTCGGCGGTGGCTTTGGCGTCGGCCACCAGCACGGTGCGTTCGCGTTCGGCGTCCGCCTTGATGCGCTGCGACGCCTCAGCCCCCTCCGCTCGGGCCTGGGCGGCGACGCGCTGACGTTCCGACTGCATCCGCGACAGGATCGCGTCGGTATTCTCCTTCGGCAGGTCGGCGCGGCGAATTCGGACGTCCTCGATGGAGACACCAAAGTTCTGCATCTCGGTGTTCACCTGGCCGCGGATGGTGGACATGATCCGCTCCCGGTCGGCCGACAGCACGTCCAGCAGCTTGTTGTTGCCCAGCACGCGCCGCAGGCTGCCGGTAACAACCGAGTTCAACCGGCCGCGGATATTCTCGGGAATCGGCCCGATCGCCTGGTAGAACCGCAACGGGTCAGTGATGCGGAACACCGTGAATGTGTCGATGATCAGACGGCGCTGGTCGCCCAGGATCACCTCCTCGTTCGGAAGTTCCACCGCCAGCAGGCGCTTGTCGAAGGTGATGATGTTCTGCGCGATGGGCCACTTGGCATGCAGCCCCGGATCCTGGATCGCTCCCTCGACCTTGCCGAATTGCACGACCAGCACCTGCTGGGTTTGCGACACGGTGAACAGGCTGGCGCTGGCGATGATCGCCAGGACGAACAGGGCGGCGATGCCGGCGATGGTGGTTCGGGTCATCGGTTGGCTCCCACGCTGGCGGATGAGGCGGGGGCGGCAGGCACCACGGGGGCCGGTGGCGGAATATTCAGCGGCAGGAACGGCACCAGGCCCTTCAGCTTGTCGTCGATCACCAGTGGCTGACCATGGCTCAGCACGTCCTGCATGGTGTCCAAATACATCCGGCGAAGCGTGACGTCTTTGGCCGCCTGATAGGCTTTCAACACGCTGTCGAAGCGTTGGCTCTGGCCGGTTGCCTGGGCGAC
>JAQGHW010000649.1 GCA_028291505.1 Rhodopila sp.
GTCGTGTCGATGGTCTGCATGAACGGGTAGCCCGCGTCGTCCTGCACCGGTACGCCGTCGCGCGCCAACACTTCCAGCGGCAAGACGGTGGTCACCCCATCCTGCACCACCGATAGATTGGGACTGATCGCGGTGTCCGCGGATGCATTGAGGATCCGCCAAATCTCTGTCTGGTTTGGCTGCATGATCTTGGTCAGGACCGCGTTATCGGGCGGGAAGGCGCCGTTTGGCAGTTCCGGTACCGCCGCCCCGTTCAACGTCAGATGCGTGATCTCTGGTCCGCCGGTGTCCGGAGCGCCGGGCGCGCAGCCGATCTCGTTGACAACATCGATCCGCGGATCGGCGGCCGGCATGATCGGCCCCCGCTGCGAGGCACGGTTCGACGCGGCCCGGTGCTGCGCCATGACCTGCGCCGGGGTGCCGGCGCCAGCGGGATCAATAAACTGTACGTCATGGATCACCATCACGTCGTCACCCACGCCCATCGCAGTGCGGCGGGCGTCGTCCGGCCCCTCGATGACGATCGGGCCTACCAAGCCCAACATCGTCGAGGCCTCGGTCTCGCCGTGACGGTGCGTATGGTACCAGTACAGGCCCTCCGGATGATCGGCCGGGATGTCGTAGGTATAGGTCAGCTCGTTTGGAGCTCCCTGGCAGGGCAGCAACCGGCTGACAGGGCCGCCCCAGTTCGCGGGATAGATCGTGCTGCGTAGGACCTCGTCATGGCACGGACGCGGCGAGACGACCAAGCCATGGACATGCAGGTTCGTCGTGCCGTCGGCGAGGTGAGGCACATTGGCCTGGATCGGATAAAAGCCGTCATCCGGCCCTGGCGCTGACTGGAACCCCTGCTCGGGTTCGGCGCACGCACCGCCATTGACGAAAGTCTGCAGCAAGCAGTTCTGCGTGTTATACGGCCCGGTGTCGTGCAGCGTGTTGGTTAGGCGGACCGTGAGCCTGTGGCCTCGCTGCACGCGGATGACGGGCGCCTCCGGAATGTCGTTATAGACGTAGCACAGGGCGGAACCAGACGGATCTGCGCCGACGGCCAGATCGACCGAGAGGTCGCCAATGTCGGTCGCCTGTGGGATTCGGTGATAGCTCGTAGGGGCCGGTGCGCAGGGCAGCGTGGGCGTGTCCGGCGAGGCCGGGCTGCTGAAGGCCGCCGCCTGCAGCATCGTGCCGTAGGGCAGGTGGCCGCAGAAATCCGCCAGCAGCCAGGGCAATGTGTTGATGGCCTGCGAACCGGGCGGAAGAAGCAAGACGGCTCCGACGGTGACCGCAGCTGAGACAATATTCGGCGTGCGCATGATGAAACGTCCGCAATAACCGACGCGTTAATGTCGATAAACCGCGAGTGATGCACTCACTAGACCTAGTAGGGTACCATAAGACTACCGTTTTATCAATTCATAATATTCAAGAGGGTTTGCTTCAATCTGGGGTCTTCCTCAATCTGTGTGGCTGTGTATCCGACCACGTCGCTGACCGCCAGCGCGGCAACCTTGCAGCCCTGGTCCGCAGTCTGACCGAGTTGCCGCGCGCTGCGCAGGGCGTGCCGACCGCCAGTTCTGCCATCGCCGCGATCCGCTGCACCGAAGATTTCGTTTTAGACGCTGGAGGGACGCAACATCTCCGTCGTGCGCGGGCGCGTGTTGGGGGATGACCGGCTGACATGCAGCTATCCGGGCGAAGTTCCGGATCGTCCGCCGGACCTGCCGTTCTGGGCCCATCCCTGCCTGGCGCTGCCTGAGTTCGAGCCACGTCAGCTGCCGGAGGCCGGACGCGTTGGGGTATCGCACATCGGCATGGACGGGCTGCTCGCGTTCCTGCTGGGGGATGTTCTGTGAGCATCGACACGCCACCGCCTCGTCCGCACCCGAGCCCGCGAATCGAGGTGGAGGGGATCCCGGCGCCACGGTTGGAGGCGGAGAGGTTGGCCCGTGTGGCCGAGCCGGAACGCGGCGTGGGCACCATTCCACTGGTGGTCGGCGGTGCCGGCGTGCTGGTGCTGGGGCTGGCGGGGTTGCAGACGGTCAATTTCGTCGCCGCGCAATTTGCCCGTTCCGACGTCCTGGGCGGTCTGACGCTGACGGTGGCGGTGATTGGCTTCGGGTCAACCGGCGCGGGCGTCTGGCGGGAGCTGCGGGCGTTGCTCAGCCTGCGCACGGTCGATCACCTCCGGGCGGAACTATCCGGCCCGGATCCCTCGCGCACACGCCCGGCGCTGCGGCGTTGGCCGTCGCGATTGCCAGAGGGTCAGGCGGTAAAGGAGGCGGTCGAGACGATCGAAGATCGGGCCGCGGTGTTGGCTCTGCTGCGCGCGGAATCGGTCGCCGCGTGGGGGCGGTGCAGATCCTCGCCGCCGCCGTGCCGTCGCCCGCGTTCGACGGCCTGTTGATGGCTTGGCGTTGGGTGCGATTGGTACGCCAGGTGGCCGCGCTGCACGGGCTGCGCCCGGGCTTGATTGGCACGCTAAAGCTGCTTCGTTACACGATTCTGGCCGCTGCCGGTGTGATGGCGACCGATTTGGCTGTCGCCACACGGACGCGCGCGGTGCTGTCCGGTCCGCTGCTGGCGCACGTCGCCGGCGACGTGGTCGGCGCAGGTGTGGCGGCGCGACGAATGATCGTGCTCGCATGCGCAACAGCGGCGGCGTGCAGTCCGGTGCCGCCGGGATAGGATTTCGTTCCAATGCAAAGAGGACCGCTACGCCAGCAGCGGCTACGGCACTTCATCGATCGAGCCCGTACGATCACTTACGCGCAAGCCCGGCGGGCGGCGATTGGGATTGAACCCTGGATGAAGTAGTCGGGCTCGATGGACACAGATCGCGATTGGATGAGGCCCCTACCAGGGCATCAAATAGCTCTGGCACGGACTGGGAAGAACGGCTTCTGCGCTTCGTGGACAGGCTGCGCACCGAACAGGTCCGCGCATTCATCATGGTGAACGCTAGACCATTGTTTTCACGAGCAACTTTATCAGCCGGACTGTTCCAGTCAGGCTGATGTTGCTCTAAAGGTGGCAGAACCGGCTTCCGTCGGTGGCGTTGGCTTGGTCTGCGTTTGGCCGCCGTGGTTGTCGTGACGGGGGCCGCATAAAATCATGACGACATGCGCCAAATCGCGCTCCATTCCCGCCTCATTTCTATACCATTATATAAGCCCCGGCCGAATCCCGCCCAAACCCGCGACCAGTTGTTGGGACACGTCGGCGATCACCCGGTGGTAGGCTGCTGGTCTGACCGGCAATGCGTTGTTGCCGCCTTTGACCTGCATCAGAGGCGATCAGTACACAGCATTGCTGCTCGCCTGTTCAGGCCCGCAGATATGTGTCGAACCACGCTAATGTGCGCTGCCAGGCCTCCTTGGCCGCGGCTTCGTCGTATCGGGGGGTCGTGTCGTTATGGAAGCCGTGATTGGCGCCTTTGTAGATGTGGCCTTCGTGCGGTACATGGGCCTGCGTCATGGCGGCATCGAAGGCTGGCCACCCGTCGGTGATCCGCGGGTCGAGTTCACCGTATTGCGCATTGATCGGCGCCTTGATTAGCGCGGCATCGGCCGCGCTGGGTTGGGCGCCGTAGAATGGCACCCCGGCAGCAAGATCGGGGCCCATGCGCACCGCCAAAAGATTGACGATGCCGCCGCCAAAGCAGAAGCCGACGGCGCCGAGTTTGCCGGTGCAGTCGGGCTGCGATTTCAGCCAGTTTGCCGCGGCTACGAAGTCTTCCCCCATTTTGGCTCGATCGAGCTGACCGAAAAGCGCCAATCCCTTCTCGTCGTCGCCGGGATAGCCGCCCAGCGAGGTCAGCCCATCGGGGGCAAAAGCGATGAAATTGGCGACCGCCAGCCGTCGCGCCACATCTTCAATATACGGATTGAGGCCACGATTTTCGTGGATCACCAGGATGGAGGGCAGCTTCGATGCATTCGCCGGCCGCACGAGGTAGCCCTTGATGCTGCCGTTGCCGAGCGGCGACGGGACGGTGGCGGTCCCCGCGTTGATGCGTTTGTCATCCGCCGGAACCTGCAGGGCCCAGGCATAGTTCGGCTTGAGCATCTGGAACAGCGAGGCCGCGGTTATTCCGCCGACGGCAAACTTTTGCGCACCATCCAGGAATTCGCGGCGGCTGATCCCACCGTGCACATAACCGTCAAGCAGGTCCAAAAGCTCCTGCGGGAAATCCGACGCTTTCTTCCGCTCCATGGGTTTGCCTCCTGGACTTGATCAAGGCTGAGTAAACCAAATTGAACCACTGTCGAGTTCCGGGGGATCAAACCCGCTCCGCGCCCCAGAACACCGGGAACCCGTCGGGGATCCCTTTGATGGTGTTCTGCCAGGCCATCGGCTGATACCAGATGCCCAGCGGCAGATGGGGAACGTCGATCCAGCATTGGCGCTGAATGTCGGCGGCTATTTGCTGTTGTGTCGTAACGTCCGGGGCATCAACCCAGGCGGCGCGCAGTTCCTCGATCCGCGGGCTGTTGGTCCAACCGAACCAGGCGGTTTCTCCAGTGGTACGCAAGAAATGCAGGGCCGGGGTCTGCATGTCCAGCCCATTGGCAGTGGTGCACAGCACGCTCCAACCGCCCTTTTCCACCGGCTGCTTATTCTCCCGCCGCACGATCGCGGTTCCCCAGTCCATCGACTGGACCTCGACGTTCAGGCCAGCCGATTGCAGCATGCCACCGGCCACATCGCTCATGGCCTTGCGATAGTGGGGTTCGGTGGGCGAGAGCAATACAGTCTTCTCGTTGTTATAGCCGGCCTGCCTGATCGCAGCCTGAACCGCGGCCAGGTCGCGCGGACTGTTGAGCACCTCCATGCCCGCCTGGCTCGCCATGTCGGTGCCGGGCGTGAAGATCCCTACACCAGACCGCCACATTGCTGGATCCTCGCCGGCGATGGCGGACATGAAATCCTTCTGCACCACGGCCCCCAAAAGCGCCCGCCGGATGGCTGGATTGTTGAACGGCGGCTGCAGGTTGTTCATTTTCAACAACCCCAACGTCCCGTTTCGGTCCTTGATCTCCACCTGGATTTTGCCGGTTCGCTTCAGAAGCGGCAGCAGGTCCACCGACGGTAACTCCCACCAGTCCCATTCGCCTGCCTGCATGGCGCTGGCCGCGGTTCCGTCGTCCGGACTGGTGAGCCACTCCACCCGCTCGAAATGCACGATTTTCCCACCGGCGGTCCAGCCCGTGCTGACTTCCGGTCTCGGCTGATAGCGATCAAACCTAGTGTAAACCGCACGCGCCCCGGATAGCCATTCGTCCGCCTTGAAGCGGAAAGGACCGCTGCCAACCATTTCAGTGATCGGTTTGAACGGATCGCTGTTCGCCAGCCTTTCCGGCATCATCGCGCACATCGGGGTGGAGATCTTGCCAAGCGCGTATGGCAGCATCTGGAATGGCTTCTTCAGCCGGAAGCGGATCGTGCGATCATCCGTTGCGGAGAGTTCGTCCGTGCGCGCCATCAGCAGGCCACCGATGCCGTCGCGCGCGGCCCAGCGGCGGATCGAGGCGACGCAGTCACGGGCGAGGACCCTTTCGCCGTCGTGCCACAGCAGACCCTCACGCAGCCTAAGCTTCCAGGTTTTTCCGTCACCCTCTACCGAGAAGCCGTCCAGCATCTGCGGTTCCATGCGGTATTGGCTGTTCATCCCGAACAGCGTGTCGAATACCATGAACCCATGGTTGCGGGCGGTGTAGACCGTGGTGACGACAGGATCCAGGATCGTAAGATCGGACTGAGGTATAAATTTCAGTGCCGCCGCCGCGGCTCCTCGTGCAATCGAAGGCGCCAGGAGCGAAGCGGCCGCTCCGGCGGTAAACATTCGCCGCGTTATCATAGGCACGTCCTCCCAGATTTTTCGGCGGGAAGCTGCTGCGACCTCGCCGATTGCGCCCTCTATACTGGGATTGTCGGCCTGGTTGCAAAGCGGGCCCTGGCACAGGTGCCCCTGCTCGTCGACGCTGCGAGACGGTTCACTGACCTCGTGCCCGAGCAAACGGCCACCGCGGGGGGCCGTCCAAAGACAAAGCCTTGCCTGGTCTTCAGCGTGCGAGCTGCACCGGAATAAGGATCAGTAATAGGCACTCCCGCCATTGACGTGGATCGTCTGGCCGGTGATGAAACCGCCGTCGTCACTGACCAGGAACAGACATGTGGCGGCGATCTCATCCACCGTCCCTTGACGCCCCAGAGGAATGCCGGCAGCGCTCGGCGTCCGCCCCTGGTACCACTCGGGATTTGCCCGCATGGTATCGATGCTGCCCGGGGACACCACATTGACCCGGATATTGTGCGCAGCGAACTCCGAGGCCAGCCCGCGCGCGAACCCTACCAGGCCCATCTTGGCGGCCGAGACATGGGCCCGCCCGCTGCCGCCGATGAAGGCACCTTCGCCGGTAAAGAACAAGATGCGCCCGTAACGGTTCTTGACCATCGACCCGATGACCGCGCGCGTTAGGTACAGCGGCCCGTCAAGGACGACCCCCCTGACCGCTTCCCAGTCCTGCGCCGTCAGCTCCGTGAAGGGCTTGTGAGGCCGGACCGCGGCATTGTTGATCAGGATGTCCACGCGGCCAAACTCCGACAGTGCCCGAGCGGCCAGCATCTCTACCTCATCCGTCTTGGCGACGTCTGCGATGACGGCGATTGCCTTGACGCCGAGGCCCTGGGCTTCGCGCACCACGGCCTCCGCCTCGGCGTGGTTCGTGCGAGCATTGACGACGACGTGAGCACCCTCCGCGGCCAGTTTCAGCACCGTCGCTCGACCGATATTACGGCCCGATCCGGTTACCACGGCGACTTTTCCCTCAAGCTTCCCCATGAGCCAACTCCATGACGACACAGCAACCCGGCGATGAGCGACCACGACAAGTATTTGCGCGGCCTTAAAAAAACCGAAGCCCCACGGGCGTGAGGCCCGGATGGAAAGGGCAGGGCAAAAGGATACATGATCTTCGGAGGTTCACAATGATGGGACGAAGGGCGCGGACCGGATTCGTTGTGCCGCCAGGCAATCCGGCGGTGGAACCGGAGATGACAGAGCTCGCCCCAGCCGGCGTCTCGGTGCACTTTACCTGTAAGTCGGCCAGTGGGGCAGCCGGATGAATTCGGTATAAGGACGTGTACAATGAAACTTTTCTACCAAAGCATGGGTGTGGCGCGTCGCTCGAGCACGGGTCTCTACGCGGAAAGCCTGAAACAGTTGCTCACCCGGTCCGCAGCGCCGGGAACCACCATCGATGTATATGGATTGAGCGAAGGCGCGGCGATCGCGGATCAGTATAGATACCTCGAATACCTGGATACGCAGCAAATTCTGTCGAATGGCCTGCGTGCAGAGCAAGAGGGGTACGATGCCTTCCTGATCGGCAATATTTTCGATCCGGGACTGCACGCATTGCGGGAGGTGCTCAATATTCCCGTGCTGGGA
>JAQGHW010000660.1 GCA_028291505.1 Rhodopila sp.
GGCGAGACCGGACTCGGAGGCGCTGGTGTGGAAGACCACATCGGCACCGAGTGGCAACCCATCGGGGTGCGCGAACGCCATGCCGAGATGCTCGACCATTTCGGCGCGCGAAGGATCGATGTCGCACAATGTGACCTGGGTGCCCGGCAGACGCGCGGCGAGAAAGCCGGCCAGCAAGCCGGTAATGCCGCCGCCAATCACGACGATGCGATCCGCCGGGCCGGCGCCGGAATCCCACAACGCGTTCAGCGCGGTTTCCATGTTGGCAGCCAGCGTCGCGCGTCGCGCCGGCACGCCGTCAGGCACCAGAGCCAGCATCCCGGCCAGAGCAATAAAGCGATCCTGATGCGGATGCAGGCAGAATACCGCGAGCCCAAGCAGTTCGGCCGGGCCGGCCTCGACAATCCCAACCGCGCAGTAACCATATTTGACCGGGAAGGGAAAATCCCCTTCCTGCAACGGGGCTCGCATGCGGGTCCATTCCTCACGCGGCACGCGCCCGCCGAACACCAGCCGCTCGGTTCCCCGGCTGATCCCGGAGAACAGGCTGCGAATACGAGCGAACCCAGACGCGGGTTCCGGCAGTCGCGTGGCGCGCAACGCCACCACCCCGGCCGACTCGTACCACAAGGCGCTTGCCATCAGGCCACTCATGCCGTCATTCCATCCGTGTCCATGACCCGCTCCAGGCTGCGATGATCCCTGTCGTCTCCCCGAACGCCATGCGCGCCCGGCGCCTGTTCTTCCTCGCTGCAAACCTGCTCACCTATGCCACCATGCTGGTCGTGCTCGCACACGCGATCGGATGGTCCGGGCTGAACCTGATATTGTTCGCGACTTTTGCAATCTTTACCCCGTGGAGCGTGCTGGGTTTCTGGAACGCGGCAATCGGCCTGACGCTGCTGTTCTCGCCACGCCGTCCCCAAACGTTGCGCCCGGACCCGCCGGTCACGCTCCGCACTGCCATCATCATGACCATCCGCAACGAAGATCCGGAGCGCGCCGTAGCACGTCTGCGGAGGGTCCAGCAAAGCATCGATGCGACCGGCGAAGGTGCATGGTTCGCCTTCTTCCTGCTCTCCGACACAACCCATCCCGACATCGCCGCGCGTGAGGAAGTGGCGATGGCGGCATGGCGGGCGCAAGCGCCGTCGCCGGACCGGCTGCACTACCGGCGGCGCGTGCGCAACCCCGGTTTCAAGGCGGGCAACGTGATGGATTTCTGCCAGCACTGGGGCGACGATTTCGAGCTGATGCTGACGCTCGACGCCGACAGCCTGATGTCTGGTCCCGCCGTTCTGCACCTGTCGCGTATCATGCAGGCGAACCCCCGTTTTGGCATCGTACAAGGTCTGGTGACCGGCCTGCCGTCGGCGAGCATGTTCGCGCGGACGTTCCAGTTCGGCATGCGTCATGGCATGCGTAGCTACACGATGGGCCAGGCATGGTGGACAGGCGATTGCGGCCCATTCTGGGGCCATAACGCGATCATCCGCATCGCCCCGTTTCGCGATTATTGCGTCCTTCCGAAGTTGCCCGGCAGGCCCCCGTTTGGCGGAGACATTCTCTCGCACGACCAGGTTGAAGCGGCGCTGATGCGCCGCGCTGGCTTCGAAGTACGACTCCAGCCCGTCGCCGGTGGTTCGTGGGAGGACAATCCGCCGACGGTTCTCGATTATATCCGCCGTGATCTGCGCTGGTGCCAGGGCAATCTGCAATATCTGCGGCTGCTCGGGACGCCAGGCCTTCGTCCGGTGAGCCGGTTCCAGCTTCTTTGGGCTATTCTGATGTTCATCAGCATTCCCGCCTGGACGCTGATGATCGCCCTGCTCCCCGCCGCTGCGTGGGAACTCCGCGACATGCCCGCACCAGGGCTGATGGCGCTCTATTGGCTCTTCCTGCTGATGTATCTCAGCCCGAAACTCGCCGGTTATCTTCACACCGCCTGCAGCCGCCACCGCCGAGCGCGCTATGGCGGGTTGGCGCGCTTTGCGGTGGGAGTGGTCTGCGAACTCGTTTTCTCTGCGTTGCAGTTCTCTGTTACTTCATTACACGTGAGCGGATTCATAGCCGCTTTGCTGGTCGGGAAATCGACGACCTGGAGCGGACAGGCGCGAGAAATACGCACGGTCTCTTGGCGGGAAGCCGCGCGCGCCTTCTGGCCACAGACGCTGTTCGGACTCGCGCTGCACGGGGCGTTGCTCGCCATTGCCCCATCCATCGTGCCCTGGGCGCTGCCGTTCACGCTCGGCTACCTGCTCGCGATCCCTTTCGCCGTCGTCACCGCCCACCCCGCCATCGGAAACTGGTGCGCCCGCCACGAGCTTTGCGCGGTGCCGGAAGAACGTGACCCGCCACCGGAATTAATCGGTCTGTCACGTGCCCCAACGGCTGTAATCTCAAGGTCGGCGACGTGATCGGTAGCGGCACCGTTTCGGGCCCCACCGTCAGCGAAGCCGGCGGCATTGTCACGGCAACCAGCTCTGGCAACCTGCCTGGAGGCGGCCGAGACTGGCGGCATGAAGACGCCAACGCCACCCGACCCGCACTATCGCCATCGGTTCCCCGCGGCAATGGTCGGCCACGCCGTCTGGCTCTACCACGTGTTCAGCCGCAGCCCGGGGGATGTTGAGTTGATCCTAGTGTCACGTTAACTATGGTCGAGCTGCGCTCAGCACCGGGCGACGACGTTGCGCCGATCGCGACGCGTATCGGATGCACGTCTCCTGCTGCCATAGTTTGAACGCCTCGGTCCGGATTGTGCGACAGGTGCTCGCTTTCAGTTGGTGTCGGCGCGGATGAAATTGGCCGTGGATGAAGGCATGAGCGGAGAGGAAGTCTTGAGCCTGCTTGGGAGATTTGAAACGTTGCATCTGCCGTTCTCGGCGTCTTGTCGGTCGGTGTGAGTTCTCGGCGCGATTATTGAGGTAGCGGCTCTGGCGGTGTTGAACACGAGGGAGCAGCTGACCTTGCGCGACGACTTTTTGGGTACAAAGGTGTTTGTCCTTTCCGGTAGAACAGATCGCTCCTTCCCCTCGATCCTGTCGGCGTCATGCGGGAGCTGCTTACAAATGATACCGAACAGGTCTTTCTGCTTGAATGCCGCCGCGCGTCCTGGCCCATGCGTATCCGATTTCATCAATACGGATTCACCGACACGTCGAATCTGCAGTAATATTCAAGCGGTGGCGGCGCGGCACAGACTGCAGCGGCCGGCCGGCAACCTTTCCCATTTGTGGCAGCCTACGCCATCTTGGCCTTGATTACGGACTGTGGGTCCGCCGTGTTCGTTTCGGCAAGATCACTCCTGATTTGCGGCATTCTCGCCGCTTACAGGTAGAATTCCGCTTATAGACCTCCCCCAAATTGGCCAGTCATCTCTGTTTCGAGTGTAACAATATTATTGAGATCGGTCGTCATCGCGTAATACGTTGCGTCTTAACATTGCTGCGACGTGCGGCGGACAAGATCCGCTGCTTAAGGACCTGCCCCGAAAGTGGAGGAATCAATGTATCTGTCATGTCTTCGATCGTTATCCATGCACAGGCAGGAATGCTCGATGCTGGGTGGCGCCAGAGTGAGCAGGAGTACGGTGCAACATCAACTGACTGTTCGAAGGATCGCCAGCCGAGGCGCCGGGCTGATGCTGGCAATCAGCGCAATCGGCCTGGGAGGCGGCCGTGTCGCCTCGGACGCCCTCGCACAGGTCGTCGTGCGTAATCAGTCGGAGATATGCCCGCGCACAGCGGGAGACAAGGACGATGTTCGGGCGGTTATTCAGCGAAGTGATATGCCTGTCAGCCTCCTGCATGCTGGCGCGACAGCCGCCGATGTTGAACGGGTGCTGGGCCCCCCTTCGATTGCGATCAAGCTTGATAGCTCGGGAAGCGGCAACACAGAGTTGATCTATGACGAGCCGCTTCGGACCCAGGTGGTACTCACAAGAGGCACCGTAACAGAGATTGCACTCGATCTTGCCCACTTCGACCCAAAGCCACTGCCGCGACGCGCCCGGGTGGTAAAACCAAAAATGGTGCGCGGTGGCGTAGTCGGCCTGCTTGGAAGGCCCGATCGCGACAATCAGTGGATCGAGTCTGATCTCAAGATCGAACAGATGTTGTTCTCAGCACTGGACGAACCGGAATTCAGTGTAATCCTCGCTGACGATCTGGTTGTCGACGTGAGGCTCGGGCGCGAAAGACCGTCTGGCATTTCGTGCATGCTTCTTCCCGCAGCGCTTCCGAATGCCTCGATTGAGAGCGGTCTGAAGATCGGAATGAGCGCGACGCAGGCTGTCTCACTTTTGGGCCCCCCAACGTGGACCATTACTTCGTCATTCAAGAGGCAGCCTATCGAATACTTGACCTATCAAGGGCGCGACGAAGCGAGCCTGATCTCCCTTACGTTTACTGGCGGCGTTCTGACGGCGTTTAAGATATGACCGCCGGACGCGCCGTGACCTCGCCGCGTTCGTCGAACCGGGGATACGAGCAGGTTCCGCAGACTCGCGTCATATGCCGACCAATTCATCACTTTGCGCCATTTCCGACAGCTCCTACGTTACCCGGCGGACACGACCCCCGATCACGGCCAATATTCCAGTAGACGTGCCATTCCCGCGTCAGCGTGGGGGCCCGTCTGGCTGCTGTGCCACGAATACTAGGTCTTCTTGGCTCGACGGAATTGGCAACGAAGGAAATACCGATGAATCTCAGCAGGCGCCACCTGCTTACTGCCGGGCTGTCGCTTCCCTTGGGAACTCTTCCTAGGCACCGGCGGGCCGATGCAGCGGACAGCAAGACACTGCGAGTCGGATTCCAGAAAGGCGAGCCGGTCCTGATGGCCGCCAGGGCCAACAAGGACCTTGAAACCCTTCTCGCACCGAAGGGCATCAGCGTGGAGTGGGTCGAATTCCAGTTTGGCCTGCCGATGTTGGAAGCGATGCGCGTGGGTGGAATCGATATCGGTGCTGTGGGCGATATGCCGCCGATCTTCGCCCAAGCC
>JAQGHW010000668.1 GCA_028291505.1 Rhodopila sp.
CGAAGCGCCATGCCGAATGAGATGATGCGGCGTTAGCCGCATAGTGATTGTCGCCACGTGTTCAAACCCAGTTCTCGACCCTGATTCCCTGCATGCGGCTGATCTCGCGCATGTTGTTGGTGACGCCGGGGACGATTGAGTGGGGGTGAGGGAAGAGTAGCGCGGGATCGAGTAGGTTGGCGTGGCGTATTAGATGATTCCGGTCCGCGCCTCCCACGTCAGCGCATCTTCCTCCCGCGTGTTCGCTTGTCATCAATGTCACTTCCGATTTTGTTGGTAGCGCCCGAGCGGCTCTTCACGTGATCGATGAAGGCTCGCAGTTTCGGCATCATTTGATGGCGGCTGGGATAGTAGAGAAACACACCCGGCGCCATGGGCGCGAAGGGTTCCAGCACGCGCACGAGTTTCCCCGCTTTCACCGCGCCGGCAGCGATCGGCTCGGGTACCTGCGCAAGGCCCAATCCTTCGACGGCCGCGCCAAGCATTGTGGGCATGTCGTTGGCGATAAAAGGTCCTGAAACGATGACTTCGACGGCCTCGTTGCCGTTGACAAAGGACCAGGGCGCGATCGACCCGTTCGAGCGGCGCATGCGCAGGCAGGCGTGCCGGCGCAGATCGTCGATGAGTTCCGGCCGCTGCCGCCGGCGCAGGTAGTCGGGGCTGCTGACCACAGTCAGCGGGAGCGACGGCGTCAGACGCACCGCGATCATATCGGCCTCGATGAACTGGCCGAGGCGGATGCCGGCGTCAAAACCTTCGGCGGCGATATCGACCAGATCCGCGCTTGCGGCGATCTCCACCTCGACCTCGGGATAGGCTTGGCAGAACGACGCGATCAGCGGCTCCAGCAGGATCGGCACCACCGCCCGCGGCACCGTGAGGCGCAACAGTCCGGCAGGCCGCTGCCCAAGGTCACGCGCAACCTCGCTTGCGGCGACAAGCTGCTCGAAAGCGGGCTTTGCACGCGAGTGAAATCGCTCGCCGGCTTCGCTCAGGCCGACACTGCGCGTCGTGCGTAGCGGCAAGGTCTTGCGGCTACGGCACCAAAAGCGCGCCAACCAGATGGCCGACGCCATTCGCCAGGATCGCTCCGCTGCTTGGATAAGGCAGCAACCCGAGTCACAATCCGGAAAATCAACAGCGACCCCAGGGCAGGAAACCATGCAAGCAGATTACGTGATCGTAGGGGCGGGATCGGCCGGCTGTGTCCTGGCTACCCGCCTGACCGAGGACGCAAACACCAGCGTCATCCTGATCGAGGCTGGCGGCAAGGACCACAACCCGCTGATTCATGTCCCGGCGGGCTTCTTCAAAATGCTCGATCACGACGAGCTAACCTGGAAATACCGTTCCGAACCCGATCCCGGCACCAACGGCCGAGCCATCGTTTACACGCGCGGCCGCGTGGTTGGCGGCTCCTCCTCGATCAACGGCCTCGTCTACATCCGTGGCCAGCCCGAGGACTACGATCACTGGGCACAGCTCGGAAACCGTGGTTGGAGTTGGGACGACTGTCTGCCGCTCTTTCGTGCCGCCGAACACTGGGAAGGCCAGGAGAACGAGGTGCGAGGCAAGGACGGCCCGTTGCACACCTCGAACATGGACCGCTCGCAGATCTGCGCAGCGGTGGTTGAATCCGGCAAACAACTGGGCCTAGCCTACCAGGATGACGTGAACGGCATCACCCACGGTTCGGCGGACACAATTGGCTGGTGCCAGCAAACCCGCAACGGTCGGTGGCGAGCCAGCGCGGCGCGCACCTATCTGGCGCGGGCATTGTCGCGGCCAAATCTGCAGCTGATCACCAATGCGATGGTCTATCGCGTGATCTTCGACGGCAAACGCGCCGTCGGCGTGGAATTCGCCCGTGGCCGCGCCATGCAGCGCGCCACAGCCGGACGCGAGGTGATCCTGTCGGCGGGCGCGATCGGCTCACCGCACATCCTGCAACTCTCTGGTGTCGGCGATGCCGAGCATCTGTCCGAAATCGGTGTTCCGGTCGTGCACGCGCTGCAAGGTGTCGGGCGCAACATGCAGGATCATTTCCAGTCCCGCGTCTCCTATCCGGTCGCCGGCCTCCCGACGGCGAACGAAAAGGCGCGCGGCATTCCGCTGGCGATGGAGGTGCTGCGCTGGATGGTTACCGGCAAGGGCATCCTGACCTACAGTCCATCGCTGGTCGCCGCATCGGTGAAGGTGCTGGAGTCATCGGCCACGTCCGACATGCAGATCACCTTCGCGCCCGGCAGCTTCAAGGACGGGCAGATCGGCGAGCTGGAGGAAACCCCCGGCCTCAGCGCCGGCGCCTGGCAGATGCGGCCGCTGTCGCGTGGCTATGTGAAAGCGAAGTCGAACCGGCCCGAGGATATGCCGCTAATTAATCCGCGCTACCTGTCGGACGAGACCGACCGCATGGCACTGCTAGGTGGTCTGCGTTTCGCCAGGCGCATGTTCGAGGCACCGGCCCTCAAACCCTATGTGCTGGCTGAAAGCCTGCCCGGGCGGGATGTGCGGACCGACGACGAGTTGCTGGATTACGCGCGGCGTTACGGCGGCACCTGCTATCACGCCAGTTGCACCTGCATGATGGGCCAACATCCCTTGGCCGTCGTCGACGACCAGTTGCGGGTGCACGGGATGGAGGGACTGCGCGTAATCGATGCATCGATCATGCCGGCCGTGACATCGAACAACACCAACGCACCCACCATCATGATCGCCGAAAAAGGCGCGATCATGATCAAGGCGGCCGCCCGGAAGCGGTTGGCGGCGTGATGTCCATTGAGCCAATGTAACAAGGCGTAAGCAAAATTCAGTGTGTTGCAATGGGAGCCTGGTAAGATCCATGAAAGAGAACAGCATATGGCGGGCGGTGCGCGAAGGGCGGGCCGCGCTTGGGACCGGGCTCAAGGAGTTCGCGTCGCGCGGAGTCCCTTGGATCATCGAAGCCTCTGGCTTCGACTACTGCATGATCGATCATGAACACGGCGCCTTCGATCTCGAAACGATCGCAGATCTCGCCGGGTGGTTTCAGGCCACCAACATCTCGGCGATCGTGCGAATCCACAAATCCTTCACCTATTTGATCCCCGCGATCCTCGATCAGGGGATCATGGGCGTGCAGGCTTCGGAGGTCGATAACGTCGAGGAGGCGCGCGCGATCGTGCGGCAAGCGAAATATCCGCCGATCGGCGATCGCGGTATCTCGGGGCAGGGGATGCACACCGGATATCGGAGCCATGGCGCCCGTCACGCGACCGAGTATGCGCCGTGGGCCAATGCCAACATCATTACTTGCGTGGCAATCGAGTCGCTCGAAGGCCTGGACAATGTCGAGGCGATCGCGGCCGTGGAGGGCATCGATATGATCGCCTATGGCCATTCGGACCTCAGTGCGCGCCTCGGCGTTCATCTGCAGCTTGAGCACCCGACGTTCAAGGCAGCCGTGCGCCGGATAGCAGAGGCTTGCAACACGCACGGGAAGCTTGCCCGAGGGTCCGCGGAAACCGAGGCGCAGATCGAGGAGTACTGGCAGATCGGGTGCAAGGTGTTGAACCTGCCCGGCAACGACGTCAGCACCTATCTTGATGGCCTGAAGGCGCGTGCCAGCCGAGCGCATGGGCGGCTCAAATCGATCGGCGTTCCGACGCCTTGAGAAGGGCGCCGCTCAAGACCGGGCCCCGGTGACGTCACCGGGACCGCCGCCAGTCCAACCGTTACGCCATCGACAGTTCTCGATAGCCCCCCTCCAAAACCGCGTCGCAGTGTTGGCGGAACGCCGGATGGCCGCCGCTGTAGCGCATAACCCGGCGGACCTGTTTGCCCTCCAAATTGCGGTTGATGCCGGTCATCCAGGAGTCGACCTCGGTGAACAGCAATCCCTCGTTGGTTTCGATAACGTGATCGGTCCAGGCTTTCGCCGCCTCGGGCGTCGCATCCACGCGGGTCATGCCGTTGCCGTGCGCGTGGCGGATCAGCGCGGTGACCCAGTCGGAGGTGTATTCCACAGCCCGCGGGAAGTTGCCGAGTCCGGCGTGGGGGCCCATCACCATCATGAAATTCGGGAACCCATCGACCAGAATGCCCAGCAGCGTCACCGGCCCGTGGGCCCATTTGTCCTTCAGCGACGCGCCGCCAACCCCCCTGATGTCGATGCCGTCGAAGGCCCCGGTGATCGCGTCGAAACCGGTCGCGTAGATGATCATATCGAACTTGTAATCGGCGTCCGAGGTGCGGATCCCGTCCGGCGTGATGCACTCGATCGGTGTTTCGGTCAGATCGACCAGTTTCACGTTCGGCTGGTTGTACACCTCGAAATAACCGCTTTCCAGCGGCACCCGCCGCGTCCCGAAGCCGTGCGTTTTGGGGACCAGCTTCTCCGCGACCGCCGGATCCTTGACGCGCCCGCGAATCTTCCGCGCCAGATAGTCGGACATTAGCTTGTTGGCGTCTCGATCGACCAGGACGTCACGGAAATTGCCCATCCAGATGCCGAAGCCCGGTTCGCCGTAGCGCTTTTCCCAGAACGCCTCGCGTTCCTCTTCCGTCACCTCGAACACGGAGCGGGGGTCGGCGGTGTGGATGAAGCAGCCGACAGTTTCCTGGCAGCGGGCGAAGATATCGGCGTAGTTCTTGCGGATTTCGCGCATTTCCTCGGGCGTGACTTTGGAGTTGTGCAACGGCGCTGACCATTGCGCTGTGCGCTGAAGCACGGTCAGGTGGCCGGCGGTCTTGGCGATTTCCGTGATGGCCTGGATGCCGGTGGCGCCGGTGCCGATGACCGCGACGCGCTTGCCCGCAAAACTGACCGGTTTCTTGGGCCAGTTATGCGTATGGCAGGACTGGCCCTTGAAGCTCTCGATGCCGGGAATGCGCGGTAGAACAGACGCTGATAGCACGCCGACCGCGGTGATCAGGAAGCGGGCGGTGCAATGCGTGCCGTTGTCGAGCGTGACCTTCCAGCTACGGCTGTCTTCCTGGTAATGCGCCGCGGTCACTGTGGTTTTGAACTGGATGTCGCGCCGGAGGTCAAACTTGTCGGCGACGTGGTTCAGATACCGCTCGGTTTCCGGCTGGCCAGCGAAATGCTCGTCCCAGTCCCATTCGTCGAGCAGCTCCTGCGAAAAGGAGTACCCGTAGGTCCAACTTTCGGAGTCAAACCGGGCGCCGGGATAACGGTTCCAGTACCAGGTGCCGCCGACACCGGAGCCGGCCTCGAACACCCGCGTCGTCAGGCCAAGTTCGCGCAGGCGGTAGAGTTGATAGAGGCCAGAAACCCCGGCGCCGACGATGATCGCGTCGAAATCGGTGGCCAGCTCTGCGGATGGCTCACGCGCGGTTTCCAATATGTCGTTCATGCGCACCTCTCCTCCCGGATAAGCCTTTCGGCATCTTTGGTCGTTTGGGCAGCTCCGCCGTCCCACGTGGGATCGGGCGGCCGAAGGTTCTTCGACCTTAGGGGTAGGATAACCCAGGTCGCCGCCGGTCGGCCAGCCAGCGCTTCAGCGCACCGTTGCGAGGGACGGCGCGCTCTCCTCCCGCTGCCTCTTCCCGTCTCCCGAAAAGAAGACGAATGACCGCACTACGAGTTTCTTTCGGCACCTGGCGGTGGCGGGCGCGATCGGATCGATGTAGGCGGTATGAAACGACCAACGCGCCACATCGCCGAACGCGTGCGGTGACTGCCGAGGTCGTCGTACTAATAACCTCAGTGATAGCCTGCGTCCGCCCGCACTTTACCGCGGAACACCCAGTACGACCATCCCGAGTACATCAGGATCACGGGAAGCAGGAACAGCGTACCGATCAGCAGGAACACCTGCGTAGAGGGATCCGACGCTGCCTGCCACAGCGTCAGCCGGTGCGGGACCACATAAGGGAACAGGCTAATGCCCAGGCCGAGATACGACATCGCGAACAGCGCGACGGCGCCGATGAACGGGCCGGCCTCGGAATCAGCGCGGTTGAGGGCCCGCCACTCCAGCCACGCCACCAGTACGGTGACGATCGGCACCGGCGCCAGTAGCACGATGTTCGGCCACGAGAACCAGCGAACGCCAATGTCGGGAAACGCAATCGGCGTCCAGATGCTGACGACCAGCACGGCAGCGCACACGCCAAGGAATGCCCATCGGCCGTGCGCACGCGCCCAGGACTGCATCTCGCCCTCGGTCTTCAGCACCAGCCAGCCGGCGCCTAGCAGCGAATAGCCGAACACCAGGCAGATGCCGACCAGGATGCTGAACGGGGTGAAGCAGTCGAGGCTGGTTCCAGTGAACACGTGCCCGTCGGTCGTGAATCCCTGGATGAAGGCGCCAAGTACGATCCCCTGCGCGAATGTCGCCAGCACCGATCCGTAGTTGAACCCGTGGTCCCAGAAGCTGCGGTGCTCGCGAGGCGACCGAGCACGCGAGGGAGGGTTGCAGTTGATCCAACTCGGGTGTCGACCGGCAGTGCGATGGCCGACTGACGCCGCTTCAACTCTCAGGTTCCCTGAAGCGGCGCGACAAATGCCGCTGTCGTCAAGGTGAC
>JAQGHW010000771.1 GCA_028291505.1 Rhodopila sp.
CGATGACGGAACGCTGGTGCCGGCCGAACAGGTGGCTTTTCCAGCGATTCCAGGGCTGGTTCGGCCGCATGCGGCGAACGATGCGGCACCGCTGGTGGACTGGATCGATCCGGTGCCGGCAGGCCGAACCTACGTCACGCTGGTGCCCCAGGTCGACTCGGACGGGAACGAACGGGCGGGCATCCGGCTGCCGGATATCGCGGTGCCTCGGGGGACTTTCACGGGCTGGAATCTGTATCGGACGCCCTATCCGGATGGAGAACTGGCCGACCGTGACGGCACGTTCCTGGCGTTCGCGGTGACGGAGGCGGCGCGGGGTGATGATCCAAGGCCGTCACTGGCGGCGCGGTATCCGGGGTCGTCGTATGCCGATGCGGTGCGGGCGGTCGCGCAGGGGTTGCAGAAAGATAGATTTTTGCTATCGGAAGATGTTGAATCGTATCTGTTATGATGTTATTTGTAGTACGCAATGGTTTCGTATTGCCCAAGCAAAGCTGAGCCGTTATCCTCGAACTCGATCGGCATGACCTGCTGCTGGCCGAGGGCATGCCGGTTGAGAGTTTCCTCGATACCGACAATCGATCCGCCTTCGCCAATGGTGGCGTCGTAGCGGCAATCCACCCGGACTTCGCCCTGTTGATCTGGGAAAGTCAGGCCTACGCCCCACTCGTGGTGACAGGCGCCCCGCTTGAGGCCGCCAGAGCCTGTCTTGCCGCTATCGCCCAACGTCGGAAAAGCCACAAGGTCGCGGCCAGGAAAGCCGCGGTTCGGTAGCCGGATCCCGGCTGCGGCGCCTGCACCAGGCTCCCCGCCCTTAGTATCCCGTCCGCGTCGCCGCGACCGCGTAATGCTTGCGGGGAAACTCCTCGGTGTAGGACCGCAAGCCCTTCCCCACCCTCGTGCCCATGTCGCGGTACGGTTTGGCGCGCAGGCGGGCAACGTCCAGGTCGATGCCGATGCCGGGCGTGGTCGGCAGATCGACAAAACTCTCATGCACCGTCAGTGGAGTCACCGCGATCTCATCGCATGCCGGTTTCAGGTTGATGAAGCATTCGGCGATCCAGAAATTCGGGATCATTGCCGAAAGCTGCACCGTCGCGGCAAGGCCGATCAGCGTCGAATTATAGTTGTGCGGGGCAATCGCCACCGCGTGCGGCTGTGCCATCGCGGCGATGTCGAGCATGGCGGAGATACCGCCGCAGTTGCAGATGTCCGGATTGATTATATCGGCGGCGCGGGCGGCCAGCGCCTGGGCAAATCCCTCCTTCGAATAAATCGCCTCCCCAGTAACGATCGGCATCGGCAAGGCACGCCGGACCTCGGCCACAAGTTCGATGTTGTCGCAAAGGCAGGGTTCCTCGTACCAGCCAATGTCGTACTCCGCGATCCGCCGGCCAATGCGGATGGCGTGCATCGGGGCAAGACGGCGATGAACCTCGACCAGCAGCGTAAAGTCCGGCCCAAGCGCTTCACGCATCTGACGGACGTACCTGACGACATGGTCTTCGTCTTCGCGATGGATGAAATTGCGCCACGGCCCGGGGAACGGATCCCACTTCAACGCGGTATAACCAGCCTGCTTGACCGCCAAGGCGCGTTCCACGTTTTTCTCGATACTGTCGGTGCCGCTGGACCAGCCGTTGGCATAGACCTTCACCCGTTCGCGGGAGGCGCCGCCAAGGATGTTGTACAATGGCTGACCGGCGTGTTTGGCAACGATGTCCCACATGGCGATCTCGATGGCACTCCACGCCGACATCAGATCCAGCGAGGTGCGGCGCATCGCGAAATCCTCGAACACCACCTGGGCAGTGTGCCGGATGCTGAAGGCTTCACGACCGATCATATATTTGGCGAGGTCGCGCAACAGATGCTCGATGACCGGTTCCTTGCCGGGGGTGACGTAGGCCTCGCCCCAGCCGAACAGGCCGCTTTCGGTTTCGACACGGCAGAACAGCAGGTTCTTGGCGGTTCCAGGGTCGAACAGGAACGTCTCGATGCGGGCGATTTTCATGGACGGGCTTCCTCCGGTCTTGTTGCCCGCAGTGTACGCCCCCTACCGGGCAGCCGGCAAACCGGTCGCGACCTTCCGGCGTCCGCCTGCCTTCGCTACACCTTGCCGATGGACGCCCCCACCATCCTGTTCCAGGACCAGCGCTTCGTCGTGCTCGACAAGCCGGCGGGGCTGCCGGTCCATGCCGGACCATCCGGCGGGCGCAGCGTCGAGGACTGGTTCGGGGTCTTGTCGCGCCGCAAGGATGGGCCGTGGCTGGCGCACCGGCTGGACGCCGACACCGCCGGCTGCCTCGTCATCGCCCTGCGACACGCGCCACTGCTTGCAGCGCAGGCGGCATTCGCGTCGGGCGAGGTGCACAAGACCTACTGGGCGGTCGTCCAAGGCGAGGTCTCCGGCGACCGCGGCACAGTCTCCGCCCCGTTGCGCCGGGTAACCAGTCCACGCGGCTGGCACATGATTGTCGACCCACTAGCCGGCCAATCAGCCACCACCGACTGGCAGGTGCTCGGTCGAGCCAACGGGTCGACCTGGATGGAATTGCGGCCACGCACAGGACGCACGCACCAGATCCGGGTGCATTGCGCCACAATCGGCACGCCGATCGCCGGGGACGAACGTTACGGCAGCCCCGGCGGCGGCCTGCATCTGCTGGCACGCGCGATCCACCTGCCGCTCGACCCGCCGGTCGATGCGACGGCCAGTCCGCCGGCACACATGCTTGGCGCCCTGGAACAATGCGGCTTCCGCGGATAGGCTTGGCCGAAGAGGGGTGATCAGATGGCAGATGTGATAGAGGCGGATTTCGTCGTGATCGGCGCCGGTTCGGCCGGCTGCGTCATGGCGGTTCGGCTGAGTGAGGATCCCGGAACAAAGGTCGTGCTGCTGGAAGCCGGCGGAGCAGATACCAACCACTGGATCCATATCCCGCTTGGCTTCGGCAAGACCTTCGCCGATGCCACGGTGAACTGGTGCTACGAAACCGAGGCCGATCCCAGCATCGGCGGCCGGAAGATATTCTGGCCACGCGGAAAAGTGCTGGGTGGATCAAGCTCCATCAACGGCATGGTCTATATCCGCGGCCAAAAGGAGGACTTTGATCACTGGCGCCAGTTGGGCAACACCGGCTGGTCGTTCGATGAATGCCTGCCGTATTTCAAGCGCGCCGAACATCAGACCCGCGGACCGGACGCGTATCACGGGACCGACGGCCCGCTTTGCGTGTCCGACGTCGCCCGGGACGACCCGATCTGCGAAGCGTTCATCAACAGCGCCGAGGCCTGCGGCATTCCCCGCAACGACGACTTCAATGGGGCCGAACAGGACGGCGTTGGATATCACCAGACGACGACGCGAAACGGACGCCGCTGCTCGACCGCGGTGGGATATCTGCGGCCGGCGATGAAGCGGCCCAATCTGCGGGTGATCACGCATGCGCTGTCGGAACGGATCGCCTTCGAAGGCACCGTCGCAACAGGCGTCGAGTTCCGGCGGGAAGGGGTGTCGCACACAGTCACTGCGACGCGGGAGGTGATCCTGTGCGGCGGCGCAATCAACTCGCCGCAGTTGCTGATGCTGTCGGGGGTGGGGCACCAGGCTCATCTGGCCCATCACGGCATTCCGCTGGTGCATCACCTGCCTGGCGTCGGGCAAAGCCTGCAGGATCATTATTCGGCGCCGATCAAGCTGCGGTCCCGGTTTCCGATTACGCTGAACGATGTGGTCAACAGCAACCTCGGGAAGGTCAAGGCCGGGTTGCGCTATATGCTGTTCCGGACCGGCGCGTTGACCGGCGGCGTATCGCCTGCGGCGATGTTCGTGCGGACCCGGCCGGAATTGGCGTCGCCGGACGTGAAGTGCTCGATCTCGCCGTTCAGCGCCGACCGGCCGCAGGATGGGCTGCACAAATGGTCGGGGTTCACGATGATCGCCTATCAGCTGCGGCCGGACAGCCGGGGTGAGATCAGGTTGAAGTCCGCGGCACCTGGCGATGCCCCCGCCATGATCCCGAACTATCTATCGGCCGAGGTCGACCGGCGGGCGATCGTTGCCGGGCTGGGGTGGTGCCGGCGCGTGCTGGCGCATCCGGGGATGCAGCATTTCATCGAGTCAGAATACCTTCCGGGCCCCCAGGTCCAGACCGACGACGAGCTGCTGGATTACGCGCGCCAGATGGGTGGGACGGTGTTTCATCCGACCAGCACATGCAAGATGGGAAGCGACGCGATGTCGGTCGTCGATGCGACGTTGCAGGTTCATGGGTTGAACGGCCTGCGCGTGGTGGATGCCTCCATCATGCCGACCGTCGCGTCGGGGAACACCAATGCCCCGACCATCATGATCGCAGAGAAGGCGGCGGATTTGATCCGGGGAAAGGTGGCGCTGGCGGCCTAGCCCGATTGGGCTATCCTGAGGCAAACCGTCTTTCTGGTGACCCCTATGCCCATCAAGATTCCCGATAAGCTGCCCGCGTTCGAAGCCCTGGTGAACGAGGGTGTGCGTGTGATGACCGAGGCGGTGGCGATCCGCCAGGATATCCGCCCGCTTCAGATCGGGCTGCTCAATCTCATGCCGAACAAGATCAAGGCCGAACTGCAGATGGCACGCCTGCTGGGTGCCTCGCCGCTGCAGGTCGAGCTTTCGCTCGTCCGGATCGGTAATCATGAGCCCAAGAATACGTCGGCAGATCACCTGCTCACATTTTACCAGACGTGGGAGAAAGCGAAGCACCGGAAATTCGACGGCTTCATCATCACCGGCACGCCGGTCGAAACGATCCCCTATGAAGACGTCACCTATTGGCGGGAAATGCAGCAGATTTTTGAATGGACGCAAACCAACGTGCATTCGACGATGAATGTCTGCTGGGGCGCGATGGCCGCGCTCTACCATTTTCATGGGGTCCCGAAACACCAGCTTCCGGAAAAGGCGTTTGGGGTCTTCCGGCAGAAAATCCTGAAGCCGTCGTCACCGTATCTGAATGGCTTCTCCGACGATTTCTCTATTCCGATATCGCGCTGGGCTGAAATCAAGGCCACGGATCTCGCGGGTCGCCCAGACCTCACGCTGTTGGCGCACTCCGACGGAAAAGGGGTCTGCATCGTCGAAGATAGCAAATGTCGGCGCCTGTACGTGCTCGATCATCTCGAATACGACTCGGGATCCCTCGCGGAAGAGTATTTTCGGGACCTGAAGGCTCGCGTTCCGATCAAGCTGCCGTTTAACTACTTTCCAAACGAGGATACGTCACTGCAGCCGCAGAACCGCTGGCGGTCTCACGCCCATCTGCTGTTGTCAAACTGGATCAATGAGATTTACCAGACGACACCATTTGACATCGGCCTGATCGGGAAGATCTGACGCCGGGTCGCGGCCAGGTGGCTT
>JAQGHW010000778.1 GCA_028291505.1 Rhodopila sp.
CCGATTTTGCGCACGTTGCTGGAACTGGATGAGGCTACGCGCGACGAGGAGAACGATCCGAAGCTGGAGGTCATCGCCCCGCCGAACGGGCTTTCCGTATGGGCGGTCGAGGACCGGTTGGTGCAGGTGCTGCGCAATCTGATCGGCAACGCGCAATCCTTCAGTCCGCCGCGGGGTCGCATCGTCGTGCGGGTGCGCGATGCAGGCGACCTTGCGGAACTTTGTGTGGAGGACGACGGGCCGGGCATTCCGGACGCGAACCTGGAGCATATCTTCGACCGGTTTTACTCGGAACGACCCAAGGGCGAGAGCTTTGGGCAGCACTCCGGGTTGGGCCTGTCGATCAGCCGGCAGATCGTCGAGGCGCTGCAGGGGCAGATCTCCGCCGAGAACCGGCGCGACGGTGCCGGACGGGTGCTTGGCGCGCGGTTCATTGTGCGTTTGCCGATGGTGTAGGCGCGGCGCGGGGCCTCGGCCCGACATGTTTTTCAGCCAACTTATCGTGCGCTCTAAACATTCGCGCCAGAGTGTGGTTTAGTAATGGGTACCGGCAACCATGGGAGGCACCCATGCCGTTTGATGGACTAGGTTATGTAAGCACGACGACCAACACGACTGCGAAGCTTTCGATCTGGACGCGCTTGACTCAGTTCGCTTTGGGGACGCCCCCGGTTACCAAGACCATCCCGCTACACGCATTCCAACCGGTTCCGGCGGGTCAGCCGGATGCGGTCACGCTGCAGGTCCTGACGATCGGCCGAGCGTTGATCGAAGACCGGAAGGATTGGGTTCAGCGGCGATATGAGACACGCGACGGCCGCCGCTGTGCCGTTGGTGCTCTGCGTGGCGCCGCCAGACTGATGAACCTGCACGGACCGCAGTCGGGGGCTAACACGATCCTGCTGTCAGTGGCGATGAGCCGCGGCTTCAACGACATTGAGAGCATGAACGATAACTCCAGCCACCGTCAGGTGGTTTCGGCGTTTGATGAGGCGATTTCCCGGGCTCGACAGTATACCGGGTAGGAGCGATGGCTTAGGCGTCTCGGGCCGGCGGCTACAATCGCTGTTATAGCCGTCGCCTGTCTCGCTGTGCCTGGACGGCACCGCGGCAGAAGGGCGATTGCCAGTCTGCTGCCGGTCAGGCGAAGTGTTGCCTGGGAAGTGTAGCCGGGCCAGGACTTGCATGAGCGATTGTTTGCTTTCTGACCGCCCTTGGTCGAGCATGTCACCGACCGGCGACGCAATCGCTGCCTGGCCGAAACCGTTGCACGCGGCTGAGGCGAGCGACGGGCCCTATCTGGTCTTTCCGTCGTCGATCGTTGGCCGCCACGCACGGCCGGTCCGTGCGAGCAGCGCGTCCGCTTCCGCAGGGCCGTCGCTGCCGGAGGCATAGTTCGGAAAATCCTTCGGCTTTTCCTTCGCCCAGGTTTCCAGCACTTGCCCGACGACGCGCCAGGTTTCCTCGACCATGTCGGCGCGGTTGAACAGTGTCTGGTCGCCGATCATGACATCATAGATCAGCGTCTCGTAGCCGATGTTGGGCTCCTTCGGGAACCAATCGGCGTATTTGAACGTCATCCGCACCGCGGCGAGATCGACCACAGGGCCGGGACGCTTGACCTCGAACTGTAGCGCGATGCCCTCATCCGGCTGGATTTGCAGCAGCAGCCAGTTAGGGGGAAGTGCGGCGACGTTGGTATCCTCGAACGGCGCGAACGGGGCCGGCTTGAACTGGATGGCGATCTCCGTCACGCGGCAGGACATGTGCTTGCCGGTGCGCAGGAAGAACGGCACGCCGGCCCAGCGCCAGTTGTCTATTGCCAATTGTACCGCGGCGTACGTTTCTGTAGCCGAGTCGGGCGCGACGTCCTTTTCCTGGCAGTAGCCGACCACGCCGTTAGGACCGGGACCATATTGGCCGCGGACCGCGTCTTCCGGTGCGACGGTTCGCAAGGCCGTAAATACATCTGCCTTGCGGTTGCGCACGGCATTGGCGTCGAAGCCACCCGGGGGTTCCATCGCCACCATCGCCAGAAGCTGGAACACGTGGTTGGGGATCATGTCGCGCATGGCGCCGGTTTTTTCGTAGAAGCGGCCCCGGGTTTCCACGCCGACCGTTTCGGCGGCGGTGATCTGCACATGGTCGATGCGGTCGCGGTTCCACAGCGGCTCAAACATGCCGTTGGCGAAGCGCAGCGCCATGATGTTCTGCACCGTTTCCTTGCCGAGGAAATGGTCGATCCGGTAGATCTGATGTTCCTCGGCACAGCGCAGGATGGTGGCGTTGAGCGCCTTGGCGGAGGCCAGGTCATGGCCGAACGGCTTCTCGATCACCAGGCGGCGCCAGTGTTCCGGCTGCTTGCCGTCCTGGTCCCAATGTTCCTCGAGCAGGCCAGCTTTGCCGAGGTGCGTGACGACCGGGCCGAAGAAGCGGTCGGCGATGGCCAGGTAGAACAGGCAGTTACCGCCGGTGTCGGACTTTTCTTCCAGGTGCTGCTGCAGTTTCTGGTAGAGGCCGTCGTCGTTGAGGTCGCCCTTGATGTAGGCAATATGGCCGGTCAGGCGGTTCCAGGTGTCCTCGTCGACCTTGTCGATCCGGCTTTCGCTGGCAGCCTTGCCGACGAAGCTTTCCATCATCTTGTGCAGGCTGTCGCGCCATTGGTCCGCGTCGAGGTCGGCGAGATCGATCCCGATCAGTTCGAAATGTTCGGGAAGCAGGCCGGTGGTGGCGAGGTTATACAGCGCCGGAACCAGCAGGCGCCTGGTCAGGTCGCCAGCGGCGCCGAAGATGACCATGGTACAGGGGCCGGGGCGTTTGGCGGCTCGCCTGGGCGGGGCGGTAATGACTTGGGCGGTGGGCGGTTTTGGGTTGGTCATGGCAGACAAATGAGATCCGTCCTGTCCGGGTTGGCTACACGTTCGGGTGA
>JAQGHW010000786.1 GCA_028291505.1 Rhodopila sp.
TTCGGCGGAGGACTACTTCCGGCGGGCACTCGACCGGGCACGCCGGCAAGGCGCACTATCCTGGGAACTGCGCGCCGCCACGAGCCTTGCCCGGCTGTGGCGCGACCAGGCTCGGAGCAAAGAAGAGCACGCGCTGTTGGCACAGGTTTATGCTCGGTTCACCGAGGGCTTCTCGACGGCCGATTTGAAAGAAGCAAAGACGCTGCTCGAAGAATTGGCGTGAGAAAGTGACCGGCTCGTGCGAGAATCGCCGTGCGAGTTAAGGTATCTCAGTCAACCGGGTTACCTACTCGCGACCTGACAAAGGACCACTTTGGGGTTGATACCGACCGATCGGCGCCAAGCGGTGTGAACGGCAGCTTGCCATCCCCGCTGCTCCAGACCTGCCATTCCGCTCCCGGCCAGCTCTGGTCATCGGGCGACTGTCCGAGATCGGAAGATCCTTGCCCGGAAGCGGACCGGTAGAAAGCCACCTATTGCTACCGTTCTATCAATGACAAGCTGGCCGCCCGCAACGGTCATGACCTGCTGTGGTACAGTTGGTCGGATGCTTGTCTCGTTCGTCGCAGCATCCACCCCTATGATGACCGTTTCCATCCGCGCAGCCAACTATGCCGACTTAACCGACGCTACTACCGCCAGCCACGCCAGATCCTGAACGAAGGTCGGCATATTTCGGACGTCGGCATAATACAGGTTGCACACGGATCGCTCTCCTCACTGCCACATGCTGCGCATGCGTGCGCCGACGTCGATGCGGACTTGCCTTGAGGCCACCTGCTCCGCCGTCACGCGCGTCGCCTGCGGCCAGGTCACGGTTTCGAACAGCGGCAGCAGGGCGGTCGGAATGAAGCGGGTGCGGGAGGCAAAGACGTGGCGGTCGCCCTGCCAGGCCTGCCCATGCGTGAAGAAGCGAAGCGGCGTGATGAGATGCAGACTGTCCCTCGCCCGCGTCATGGCGACATGCAGAAGCCGCCGTTCCTCTTCGATCTCCGCCGTCGTCCCCGTCCCGAGATCGGATGGGATGCAGCCGTCCACGACGTTCAGCACGAAGACGGACTTCCACTCCTGCCCTTTGGCCGAATGGATCGTCGACAAGATCAGGTAGTCTTCGTCCAACAGAGGAACCCCCGCCTGGTCGCTCGTGGCGTCGGGCGGATCAAGCGTCAGCTCGGTCAGGAACCGCGTGCGTGAGGGATAGCCGGCGGCAATCTGCTCGAGCTGCAGCAGGTCGGCCTGCCGCACAGAGGCGTCCTCGTGCATGCGTTCGAGGTGAGGTGCGTACCACAGCCGTGCGCGGCCAATCTCTGCCGGCCAGCCCGCTTTGCCAGACCGCAGCTGCTGGAGGGTGCCGACGAGGTCGGTCCATCCCTCCCCAGCCCGCGGCGGTGGTGGAACGTCCGACAGCGACCCGATCGGATCGGGATGAGCGGCCATCAGCTCGAGCACGCGCTGCGCAGACGTCGGCCCAACGCCGGGCAGCAGTTGCATGATACGAAAGCCGGCGACGCGGTCCCTCGGGTTCTCCACGAAACGCAGCAGCGCCATCAGATCCTTGACGTGCGCGGTGTCGAGGAATTTCAGGCCGCCAAACTTCACGAAGGGGATGTTTCGGCAAGTCAACTCGATCTCGAGAGGGCTGCTGTGATGCGACGTCCGAAACAGCACCGCCTGGTGTTTCAGGATCGTCCCGCCTTCCCGGTTCTCCAGGATCCGCTCCACGACATAGCGGGCCTGATCCGCTTCGTCACGAACGCTGACCAGCTCCGGGCGCTCCGCCGACTGCCGTTCCGTCCAGAGGTTCTTGGTGTAGCGCTCGGCGGCGAGATTGATGACGCCGTTCGCGGCGGCAAGGATGGGCATGGTCGAGCGGTAGTTCCGGTCCAGCGTGATGACTTCGGCTGCGGGACTGAATTGGCTGGGGAAGTCGAGAATGTTACGCACGGTAGCGGCCCGGAACGAATAGATCGACTGCGCGTCGTCGCCGACCACCGTCAGGCCAGCGCCATCCGGCTTCAGGGCCAGGAGGATACTGGACTGGAGTCGGTTCGTGTCCTGATATTCGTCAACCAGGATATGATCGAACCGGTCGCCGATGTCGCCGGCGAGCGCCGGGTCAGCGACGGTCTGCGCCCAGTAAAGCAGCAGGTCGTCGTAATCGAGCACGCCGTGCGCCTGCTTGGCCGCCACATAGCCGGCGAAGAGCGTGCGCAGTTGGACATGCCACCCGGCGCACCAGGGAAAGTGCCCCCGAAGCACGTCATCGAGCGCCATCTCCGCGTTCACGGCGCGGGAGTAGATGGCGAGACAAGTACCTTTGGTCGGAAAGCGGCTCTCGGTCTTGGAGAAGCCAAGCTCGTGCCGAACCAGGTTCATCAGGTCAGCGGAATCTTCCCGGTCGTGGATCGTGAAATCGGGCTGAAGGCCGATCTGCTCGGCATATTCCCGCAGCATTCTGGCGCCGATGGCGTGGAAAGTCCCGACCCAGGTGAGCGCGCCCGCCATGATGCCGGCGTTCGCGCCCGGCACCTGCGAACAGATACGCTCGGCCCGGCGCGCCATCTCGGATGCCGCCCGCCGGGAAAAGGTCACCAGGAGAATGCGGCGAGGATCGGCACCGCTGACGATCAGATGCGCAACGCGATGGGCGAGCGTATTGGTCTTGCCTGATCCCGCCCCGGCTATGACGAGGAGCGGCCCGGCCGGCCGGCATGCGCCACCCCGGACACCATGCTCGACGGCCCTGCGCTGCTCCGGGTTGAGTTTTTCGAGGTGGGCGAGAGGCATTCATTTCCCAACGGCGGAGAAAGCTGAGGACGTCAGTCAACCATGTTTCACGTTTGTTCACAATGACTACGAAGCCCGTTCGGCCTTGCGCGGGGCGGTAATGCTCGCATAGCCGTAGGAAGCTCACGAAAATTGTTGATCGAGCGGCATCCAGGCAATCACAAAATTATTGGACCGGAGCGCCGAACCAAAACCCAGCTCGATCCATCGACTAGCCGACGATTCGC
>JAQGHW010000799.1 GCA_028291505.1 Rhodopila sp.
CCATCCGCCGACGCCTGTCCGCGCTGGGAAAGATGCATCGGTTCAACGACCTGCCATGGAACCCGGCGCACCGTGACATCCAGGGACCGTTGCAGGGCGCGCTGCGCAAAAACCGGCGCCCGGTGCAAAAGGCCGCTGCCCTGACACTGCCGATGCTGCGCCAGATTCTGGCGACCTGCGATGAGAGCGCACGGGGCCGACGCGACCGCGCGCTGCTGCTGTTCGGCTTCATCGGCGCGCTGCGCCGCTCGGAGTTGGTGGCCTTGCGGGTCGAGGATGTCCGGATCGTCGCCGGCGGCCTGCGGTTACGGATCATCCGCGGCAAGACGGATCAGGCGGGGCAGGGGGCCGAGATCGGCCTGCCGCGGGGCCGGCATGTCGAGACCTGTCCGGTGCTTGCCTTCAACGGCTGGCAGGCGGTGGCCAGGCGCCAGGCGGGGCCGCTGTTTCGAAAAATCAGTACTGCGGATGGCATCGGGGACGCCGCGCTCCACCCCGATGCAGTGCGGCGCATCCTGGCCTACCGGATCGGCATGGCCGGGGTTGTTGTCGAAAATTTCGACCGGCTGAGCGCGCATGCGCTGCGCGTCGGCTTTATCACCGAGGCCTACGATAAAGGTGTGCGCGACGAGGACATCATGCGCCATACCCGCCATCGCGACCTGCGCACCATGCGCGGCTACGTTCGGCGCGCCGGCCTTGTCAACGAAAGCCCGGCCGGGATGCTCGACCTGTGACAGCGTCCTGGCAATTTCCCTGGGACACGCCGCCGGCACCGGTTGCCACCCCAGCGGATCCGGATCCTACCGAAGCCAGTCGAAAACCACGCGGGCGGCGCCCGGCCGCGGTCACCAGGGTGGCGGCGCTGGCACGGCGCACGGCACAAGACTGGCGCTATCATCATCTGACGATCAGTGGGCCGGCCGCGCTGGTTGCCGCTTTCGCCGTGGCGGCACGTGGCTCAGGCATCACCCCATGGCAGCTGGATTACGCCCGGATCGAGGAAGACATTTTCCTCCGTGCCGTCTCCCAACCGGCGAGCCGGCGAAATCTCACGGTCGAAGGCTGCCGCATCCTGGCGCGGCAATTCCGCGACAAAGTTGAGGCGCGCCAAGCGCGGGCGGCGGCACTGGTCGGACAAAGCCAAGCCTGCCCGTTCGATCTGCACGTGCTGTTGGCGGTTCCGGACGCCGTTCTGCAGCTTGGGCCGACCGATCCGGCAGCGCTGTCCTGGCTGCGGACGCACTGGGGCGTCACCGACCGATTGCGCCAAGTGGTTGAGCGCGAGACGGCGACGACGGGGCGGCGGTTGCCCAAAAGCCACGCGGTGCTCGGGTATGGCTTCTTCACCGCCGGGGAAACGCCGAACCCGGCGATCACCCAGATCGCGACACGCTGGCCAGGCCTTCGCTTCGTGCTGCAACCACGTCCGGCCGACTGAGCCGGCGCGGGCATGGACGGCACCGCGGATCCAAGCGACCAGCTGACAGTGGCACAGGCCGGCAAGGACCCGCATAAAGCGGCGCCGGCGGCAGACGGGCCGGAGGCAGGGGAGGGGGGATCACCGTCGCTGACGCTGGACGGATTCAGCGGCCCATTGGACCATCTTCTCGCGCTCGCGCGCAGCCAAAAAATCGATCTTGCGGAAATTTCGCTGGCGGCACTGATCGACCAACTGGTGGCGGCGCTGCGGCAGGCGCCGGCGAACATGTCGCTGGGACAGAAAGGCGACTGGGTGGTGATGGCCGCCTGGCTGGTGCAGCTGCGGTCCCGGCTGCTGCTGGCGGCGGGCGCGCCTGTCCAGGAGGAAGCCGCGACTGAGGTCGACCAGCTGCGCACGCGTCTGGTCGCGCTCGCAGACATCCAGGCATTGGCCGGTTGGCTCGAACGCCGGCCGCAGCTCGGGCAGGACGTGTTTGCGCGTGGCGCACCGGAGATTTTCGGCATAACCGTCGAGCCCGGGCAGGCGATCGACGTGGTGGAATTCCTCTGGGCCAGCCTCGCGCTGTTCGATGATGCGCCGGAGACGGCGACGCGGTACCGGCCGCTTCCATTCGCACCCTATGCCGTCGCCGAGGCCCGCGACCGGATCCTTCGGCTGCTTGCCGGGATGCCGGACGGCGGCCTGCTCGATCAGTTCCTGCCTGACCAGCCCGCCGATGACAGCGAACCTTGGCGCGAATTGCGACGGCGCTCCGGCCGGGCCAGCACCTTCATTGCGAGCCTGGAACTGGCAAAGCAAGGCGACGTCGCGCTTGCCCAGGAAGCCGCCTGGGCCGTCATCGAGGTGAAGGCTGGCGGCGGCGAACGGCCGCTTCGGTACCCTGTGTCGCAAGGGGTTAGATGTTGATCCAGAGGCCATGCGTTCGTCCGCTATGGCGTCGAGACGCGGGATCATCGGCGCGCCGTTGCGCCTGATCTGCGGGCCGTTGCGGTCCGCCGTCGGGTCGGGCGCATCCGCATGCCTGGCCCATTCGCGCCCCGTTCGCGCAGGCGCCATGCTTCCAGCATGACGGCATTGTGGCGATGAGCGGCGTTGTCTGGATTGGTGCCCCGCAGATCACCGGATGAGAGCCGCTCAACGTAGTCCAGGGCAAGCGACCCGACGAAGTCATCCGCGAACGTGAAGGCGAGACGGTGGAGTTCTTCATAGATCGCCGTTTGTTCGCCAACCGCCTCGCGCATACGAAGCGATGGCGCCTTGGCGAGTGGTGCACAGCACTTGACGCACACAAACGCGGTCGCGGGCACGGCCTGTGCCAGCGGATTCAGTAAAGCCCCACATTTCCAGCAGGCATCCAGCAGGAAGCAGCCATCTTCGACACAGGCGACCTCGATCGAAAACCGCCATCCGCGTCGCAGGTACGCCGTACGTTCGGCGGCGAGACAAACGGGGCAATATTGAACGATCGGCACCGCTCGGCCGCGGCCGCCATGATGGCGGTTCAACACGAGATCGCCGTGTCGCAGGAGCGCCCTCTGAACCTGCTCTCGCCGGCTGCCGGGACGCACCTCGATGTCGGCACGCATGGTTCCGCCCATGAGATGCTCGCGAGACTGGCCGGACAGGAAGGCCAGCCGATCGATCGCCGTATCGCTGATCTCTCTGTCGACGTCGGTCAGGCGAGATCCAATTGCATCGAGCACAAAACGCTTGGGTGGCGCGCCAAGGCCACGCGCGATCCGCCATAGCCAACTGGAGATAAGCTCGTCTGGCTCGCGTTTGGGGCGATAGGGCCACAGTGTCGCGCGCGGCTGCTCGGGCAATGCTTCGACTTCCCATTCGGCGTCGCCGACCGGCCCGGTGCCATTTTCACCCGCCGGTGCCGGCCATGGCCAACGCCGCAGACGCGGACCCAACACCGCCCGAAGCTGGGGAATGGCCTCGAGTCCGTCCCGCGGGCGAATGGAGAACAGGGCAATGATCCGCTCCCGGCATGCGGGTTCCACGTTTGCAAGCAGGGCCTCGAGGTCCTGTCGCAATCGGACAAGGCAGGCTGCCTCGAGATCGAAATCGTCCATGTCAGAGATACGCCGAGGTCGCGAGTGCCTCGATGCTCGCCGGTGTGGTGGTGGCGACCCTATCGAGCATGGCGCGATCGATCCGCTCGTGTCCGGTGCGGACCGCCTGGACGGCAGCCTGTCGCAGCAACCTGGTCATCGCCCCGATCAGACCGTCCGATCGGGTGATGATATGTGAAGCCAGGTCTGGGTCGGTCAGGATGGACGGCGCGCGCAGCGGCAACCGTCGTCCGAGTGTGTGAAGGAGTCGCCAGTAGTCCGGGTCTTCGATCTGCCACCGTCGGAGCGTCATGAGATCAAAACGGTTGGCGAGTTGATCATCCTGGCGCAGGGCATAAGCAATTTCCTTGGTGGCGAAGCACCCCAGGGACACCCCGGCAACGGAACCAATCTCGCGCAGCTCGACCAGGATCGTGGCGACGCCAGAGCCACGAATGTTGTGCAGGTCATCGATTAGGAGGAGCCGGAGGCCGACGCCACGCATGATCCTGTAAGCTTCGGCACGAAGCTGGGCGGTACTCTCCCGACGTCCAGCCGGTTGCCCGAGTGCCGCGCGGATTGACGTCAATAACTGCGGAATGCGAGGCCCGTTCGGCGCCTGGATCAACGCCACCGGGATGGTGGAATATCGCGCATCAGGATTCTCCGGCGGCAGCATGCGTGCGATGAACCGTCGAGCGATCGCGGTCTTACCGTTGTTCGACGCCCCGACAATCAGAAGATTGTCCGGCCGCTGGCGACGCTCGGAGCGAAGAATACGGGCGAGTTCCTCAATCGCCTCCCGGGCGCGGCCATAACCGATCCAACGATCCCGATCGATCCGAGCGATCCGCTGCTCATCCGGTAACAACAGGTCCGGGCGCACCGCCTCGTCCAGGTGCTCCGCGTCGTCGGAGGCCGACATCTATAGGTCCTCGACATCGGTGAACGATGTGAGCACCGTGAGCGGTGGCTGTGCCCGCAGCGATGGCGACGGCGCGCCAGTCGTTGATTGCTGCGTAGCAACATGATTGCGCGCGACCGACGCCGCGGCGGCGGCCCGCCGTGCTTGCCGTGTCCGCTCGGCCTTCATGCGCGCGGTGGTGGTTCGGCCGCGCTCCTCGACCGCGCGAACTTGCAACACGCTCTCGAACAGCCGCGTCTCCGTGCGGTCGGCGAGCTTGAGTGCCTGCAGCTGGCGCCGTGCGGCCTCGCTTTCCGCCAGCGTCATATCGGCACGTGGAACACGATAGGGCACGGCGATGTACCGACCGCTCGCATCGTCGACCACCCAAACCGTCGCCAGGCTGCGCGGATCGTAGACGACGATGCGCTCGATCGGCGCCTGATTCTGTCGCTTCCACATCGGCAACAGGTCACGCGCACTGTAGTCGACCCGAAACAGCCGGAAGCCTGTTCGGACCAGACGACGATGTTCATACGGCAGGAAATCGAGCAGAAGTCGGTCGGCAGGGAGGACCTCAGGAACCCGCCGATCGTCCGCAAGGTCAGGGCGGCGAAAATAGGCAAGATAGCGATCGAGTGGCCGATCGCCGATTCCATCATGGGCACTGTGGTTGTAGCGGTCGATCTCGAATACGACGACCTGCTCGAGCTCAGGCAGGCTGAGGCAGGCCAAACGATCCGGCTCCGCGTCGCCGCGCTCATTGACGCTACTGAAGGTCGTGCCGCGGCGCTCGTGAATGCGCCGCATCATAGTGCCGATCAGCCGCTCGATTGTGCCATGGTGTTCCGGGTGGCCTTTGGCGCGCACTTTCGAAATGATGTCATGCAACCGAAGGCCGCGCTGGATGCCCTTCGCTTCATGCTCGGGCCCCTGGTCGTATTCGAGGACGCGCGGCTTGCCCCAGACTGGCCAATGCACGCCCGTGAGATCGCGTTGTGTCAGCCAGTCCTGCTTGGGCAGGCAGGCATGCGCAAGGCAAGTCGCAACCGTGAGGGTGGAAGCGCTCTGCAGCGAAACCGAGAACCCGAGAATGACCCTGCTATAGATGTCGATCGCAAAGGTGATGGTCGGACGGCCGATGACGGTGCGCTCTGCTTCACGAACGAGACGAATGTCACACGGCGTGCTGTCGATCTGGACCCGCTCCCAAGGCGCCGCGGCGCCCGGATGTGCCCCCGTGAGCAAAGCCAACGACCGGGCTTTACCCGCTCCCTCACGTCGACGAACCAGCCACGCCTGATCGCGCGCCCGAACCCGCGCCTTGATGGTCTTGACGGTCGGCGGCGCCAGGCCGGCCGCATTGCAGCGCCCCGCGACCTCACCGGCCAGACTTTGCAGGCTTGGCCGAGTCCGCTTGGCGTAGTGCTGGTCAATGGCCTGTTGGATGATTGCTTCGGCACCGGCATTCAGGCGCTTTTTCCTGGCACCACGGTGCGCCGGCAAAAACCGGGCTATCTCGTTGCCCTGCAAATGCGATCGCCGCAGCAACGCCCAAACCCGACGGGTGCTGATACCGAGCGATGTCGCGGCAGCCGCCACGTCAGCGGTTGTTCTCGATGGCTTGCAAGCCAGTGTCGCGAGCAGATCGCGCCGCCGCTTGGCCTCGGTCCAGTCGGAATCGCTATAGCGCAGTTCATCCGCCGGGCGCAGCGAAGGCTCGACCGCCACCATGGCCTCAGGCAATCGGACCTTCAGCGGGTCGACCGACACCTCGTCCCCGGCATCGGAACGGAGCAGCACGGCCTCGACGCCCAGAACGCGCTGCACCCGCCAGCGAGAACCCGCGTATTCGACCAGAGATCCGGTATCAAAGTGCAACGAGACTCCGTCTCACACTGAAGCGCTAATGAAGAGCGTTTTTAGCTTGGCGGCGCGTCGCACAGGTTTCTGCGCGGGAGCACCGCGACCGTTGTTCGCGCCGGTGAGCTAAAAACCTATTGGACTGAACCGCTCGCCCGATCGCCGGAGCTATGGGCTTTGAATGGGTTCGGGCGGCAACGGCTATGCACCGTTGGGACGCTGTGTGGGGCGTTCAGTTGCAGCTGACCCCGCCAGTCAGGCGGTGAGCGGACCTGCACAGCCGGGAACCGACCATTCAACCGCAGTTCTGGCGCGCCAGTGGCCGTTGCGGCACAAGCATCCCCGTCCCGACCTAGCGGACAGTTTGAATTTGTACGGGCAGGATCGCGATCCCGGGTCATGATGTATCCGGAACCGGCTGGCAGAGTTTGGGCCGCGCGATGCAGTCGATCACCACCATGATGCCGGTGTGGCAGTGCGGACACTCCCGCAACGACCGACCTGTCAGCGCCTCGAAACGATCGCGGTAGTCCGCCGGCGGATCGACTGGCGATCCGCCGGGTGCCATCGCGAGCAACTCCCGGCAGCGCGCCAGCTTGCGCTCACGATGGCAGTTGCCGAGGAATCCGAAATAGCGAATCCGGTCAAAACAAACCGGCAGCACAAGGATCAGGAAGCGGCGCATGAACTCCTAAGCCACGAGGGTCATCGACATCTGGCGGTTGACATCCCGCTAGTCCTTCCAGCGAAAGCAGACCTTTCCCTCAACC
>JAQGHW010000822.1 GCA_028291505.1 Rhodopila sp.
CCGGCCTCCCGCAGGATGACCAGCGCGGCGGCCACGTCCCACAGGTTGATGTGCAATTCGGCGTAGCCGTCCTGGCGGCCGATCGCGACATCGACCAGACCCAGCGCACCGGACCCGCCGTGGCGGAGGCTGGCGCCATCCGCAAGGATACGCTCGCAAAGCCTCAGATAATCCGCATTCGGCCGCCGTTGGGACCAGCCGACCTCCACGATCGATCGGCGAACATCCCGGGTTTCGGCGGCGCGGATCGAGTCGCCGTTGAGCCAGGCGCCACCGTCACGCCAGGCCCAGATCGTCTCCCGCAGCGCGGGTGCCGCGATCACGCCGATCAGTGGCGTATTGCCCTCCATGCAGGCGAGCGAGACGCAGAAACGGGCGGCGCCGCGGGCGAAATTGGACGTGCCGTCGATCGGATCGACGACCCAGCGCAACGTGCCGCCGCGGGAAATGCCGCCCTCCTCGCCCTGGAATCCATCGGCGGGAAACGCCGCGGCGAGTTCTTCGGACAGGAAACGTTCCACCGCGCCGTCCGCCTCAGTCACCCAGTCCTGCGGGCCTTTCAGCGTCGCGCGTGCCGATCCGGGCGGCGGACGCATGGACATCGCCAGTTCGCCAGCGCGTTCCGCGAGGTCCATCGCCGCGTCGAGCCGGGGCTGCAGCGATCCGCTCATGCTTCGGATTCGGGCAGCGGCGGGTCGTCGATCGGCGGTGGGTCGGAGGGATCGATCTCCCCTGCCCCGCTGGCGACGGGCGGTGGCTTGGCGCGCCGGCCATCCAGCCAGGACGCGGCTTGCTCCACCCGCTGCAAGGCGGTGTCGACGGCTGCCATGGTGCCGGAGAGGTCGTCCGACTCGTCACGTTCCCAGGCGCGGACGCCCCAGAGCCAGACCGCCAGCAGCCCGCGCACCTGCAGCGCGCCGCGCGGCCCGGTCGCGTCGATGCCGGCGCCCTGCAGCATCCACCGCATGCTGCGCCGGGTCGCGGACGCCAGCAGCAAGGCGGTGAACGGTTCGGTGGGCAATATGCGGAGCAGCGCCTTGACGCCGGCGCGATGCGTCTGCAGCACGTCGAAGCGGCGCATCAGCAGGTCGAACAACCGGTCACGGACCGGACCCTCATCTGGCGCATCGAGCAGTGCTGCCTGGTCGGCGAGACGGCCGAAGCGGAGCAGGATCGCGGTGCGGGCGGGAAACCGCCCGCGTGCCTCGGCGACGGACAATCCAGCGGCACGCGCGGCTTTGGCGACGTTGAGGTTGCGCCAGCCTTCCTCGCCCGCGAGCCGGAAAGCCGCGGTGATCAAGGCGATGTCGAAGTCCGCGTCGCTCAGCCTGGGGTCGCTCATGGCGTAGACATCGGATGGGTGGTCATTGCCTCAACCTGCGAGTTCGCGGGATCGCCGGGTTGCCGCGGCGATCGCCTGGGACATGGCGATTGGCCATGCGTCGGGGTTCATCAGGACCGACAATGCCTCGGCTGTCGTGCCGCCGGGGCTGGTGACGGCTTTGCGCAGATCGGCGGCGTCGTCGGGGCTGGCGGCGAGCAGGGCGCCGGAGCCGGACACGGTCTGGCGGGCTAGCAGGCGGGCAAGGTCGGGGGGAATGCCTTGCTCGATGGCGGCCTGTTCCATTAGTTCGGCGAGCAGGAAGACGTAGGCGGGGCCGCTGCCGGAGACGGCGGTGACAGGGTCGAGCAGCGCTTCGTCCTCAACCCAGGCGACCTTGCCGATGGCTTGTAGCAGGCGGTCGCACAGCGATTGCTGCGGCGTGCTGACGTTGGGGCTGGGGCAGCCGACGGTGACGCCCTGACGGACCGCGGCCGGAGTGTTGGGCATCGCTCGGACGATCGCGGCGGAGGAGCCGAGGAGAGCGCTGATGCCGGCGATGGTGCGGCCGGCCATGATCGAGAGGAAGACGGTGTTGGGGGCGAAGCGGGCGTAGGCCGGCAGGGTCGCGGCGGCGTTCTGCGGCTTGACCGCCAGCACGACGGCGGCGGGGGCGAAGCCCTCGGGGATCGCGCCGGCGTCGGCGACGACGGTCATGTCCGGACCGGCGAAGGCGGCGGCGGCGGGCGCGGGATCGACGGCGACGGAGGGTGCCAGTCCCTGTTCCCGCCAGCCTGACAGCATCGCGCTGCCCATGCGCCCGCAGCCTACCAGCAGGATCGGCGGGATGGCGCCCGAGGTCGATGTCATGTGGTCATCCCCGTTGTGTCATGGCTGGCCATCTCCGAAAGTCAGCCACGCGTGTCATGGCTGGGCGGCGGGCATCCTGGCGGCAGAGGCAATATCCTGTCCTTGGATCGGCGCGACAACATGCGACCATTCACCCGGCGTAGATGTCATCAATGGCAAATGCGATCCCTGGCGGATCGAGCCCTATGTCACCGCCGATGACGATCTGCGTTTCGATCCCGCCGTCATCGCTGCGCCGGTGATGGGCGATCTGCTGTTTGTCAGCCCATATGATGAGGTAATGGCGCAACGATGGAAGCCGAAAATACTCCTGTAGCTTCCATGCACGGTCGATACTGCTGGTGCTGGGGGATAGCACCTCGACGATCACCAACGGATCGGGAACCGCGATGGCATCGGCGGGCAGGCTTTTGCCGCAGTGGATGATGGCGTCGGGTTCGTAGTCGCTGTCGCCGACCTCTACGGTCATGCCGTCACCATAGACGTGGCAGGGCAATTCGGCCTTTCGCACAGCCGTCCGCAAGGCCATCCACGCCAGCATTTTGCGGTCGTTATGTCCCACCCGCTCAGGCGCCATCGCGACGACAACGCCATTCACACGCTCGAAGCGGCCGCCAGGTTGTTGCTGGGCCCATGTCCGGTATTCATCGCGGGTCATGCGAAAGGCTGGCTCGACGGCGGTCTTGCTCATGGCCGGCTCCCTCCCCAGTGCGGGCCCCAGTGCGTGCCCGAGTGCGGGCGACAGACGACTGGTATCATGGATCGCCTTGGTTCGGCGATGCCAGGGGGGAGCGGCCCGGCCATGATAAGGCGCCGATGATAAGTCACGGCGGCCCAATCATGGTTCGGGTCAGGGTCATGCCTCTCCTACGCAGTCCAGCATCGCGGCCGCGAGGGCGTCGGCGGGCGACTTGCCGCCCCAGAGGACGAACTGGAAGGCGGGGAAGAACCGCTCGCATTCGGTCAGCGCGATGTCGATGAGGTCTTCCAGGCTTTCGGCAGACGCGCCCTGGGCCCCGCGCAGCAGGACCGCGTGGCGGAAAACCGGCATGCCGCCGTCGCCTTCGAGGCCGAAATGGCCCAGCCAGAGCTTCTCGTTGGCCAATGCGAGCAGTTCATACAGCGCAACACGCTGCTTTTCCGGCACTTTCAGGTCGAAGGCGCAGGTGAAGTGCATGACGCTGATTTCGTGCGACCAGTTGAAAAACAGGCCGTAGTCGCACCAGTGGCCGGGTGCCTCGGCGGCCATTTCCGAGTCACTGCGGCGGTCGAATTCCCATTCATTGGCGGCGACGATTTGCTCCATGACATCAAGGGGATTGGCGGCGTTGTCCAACGACGTGGTCAGCGATGCTGACATGCGGGGTCTCCCGTCAAAAGGAAGGCCGAGCGTAGCCTTCACCCCCGGGACAGTCTCGAAACCGGGACACATTGGCAGCGCCCGGAGTCGCCCAGAGTTGGCCACGGGCTGAGCCTATCCACGTGTTCGCACCTGCCGCAAGAGGCATAACTTCGGTTTCTCGGAAAGAGCGCGTGTCTTTGCCCCACGAATCGGTGGGGCCGCGGAAAGTGATCGTTTGATGTTACAGTTCGGTCGGTGAAGGTTGGGGATTGTCATCGTGCCGGTGGGTTGCGCCGGTGGGTTGCGGTTGTCGGATGCAGCAGCGGCCCGGGATACCGCCTCGGGGGAAAGGCCGGAGTGTGGGGACCTTACCGGTTTTTTCACCACTGAGGCGCAGAGGCCCAGAGAAAGCCCGGGATTTCACGGGCTGTCCCATTTTTGGCGAAACGGACGGGGTCTGCGGGATCGCCTGCATGAGGCCCACCACGGTCGGAATTCTCTGGGCCTCTGCGCCTCAGTGGTGAAAAAATTTTGCTTTTATGCGCGCCCGGGCCGGCCCATTTGGCCCCGGCGCCGATTCGGGATTGGGAGCAATCGGCCACCTTATCGATGATGTTGGTCCGGTGCCGCGTCATCCATCGCCGTCCCCCGCGAATCGACTCACGGGATCGATACAGATTTAACCTTTTGATCCCCGGTTCTCCCGGCGTTTTGCCGTCTTGGCGGTTCCCTGTCCGATTGCGCCGCGAACCGCGGATGTGCCAATTCAAATGCAATTGCCGGAGGTCGCAACGACGGTCGTGTCCCTAGACTTCCGACGTGACGGCGTCGGGGTCTGGTGCTTCCAGGGCGGCGACGCGGGCTTCGAGGGCGGTGAGGCGAGTTTCCAGGCCGTCGGCCTTGGCCTCCGCGGCTTCCTGGCCGGCACGGGCGTTGGCGGCGAGTTCCTGGATCGCCTCCAGTTCCTCCCGCCGGACCAGGTCGAGGCGCTGGATCAGGTCGTCGAGCCTGGCGCGCATCATCGCCTCGGCTTCCTCGCGCAGACCGGCGAGAGCGGAGATCGCACCGCCGGCCACACCGGCGAGGTCGTCGAAGAATCGGGGCCGATCGCTCATGGGTCTCTCCTGTTCAAAGCCGCTCCGCAGCGGACCTGTTCAAATCCGCTCCGCGGCGGACCTGTTCAAATCCGCTCCGCGGCGGGTGGTTGACGAGGCCGCTTCCGCAGCGGCGGTTCGCCACGTATATAGCGCCCCCATGATCCTGATAACTGGCGGCGCCGGATTCATCGGCTCCAACCTGCAAGCGGCGCTGGTGCGACGCGGGCATGAAACCGTAGTCGTCGACACGCTTGGCAGCGACGGCAAATGGCGCAACCTGGCGAAGCATCCGCCTGCGCGCGTGGTGCATCCTGATGCACTGGACCGGTTCCTCGACAGCCGTCCTCCGGTGGAGATGGTGTTTCACCTGGGCGCTGTCAGCGAGACGACGGCGGTGGACGGCGATCATACCTGGGCGACCAATGTCGAACTCAGCCGGCGGCTGTGGGAATGGTGCGCCGACCGTGGCGTGCGGATGGTGTATGCGTCCTCGGCGGCGACCTATGGCGACGGTGCGCAAGGCTTCGACGATGATTTTTCGCTGCCCGCGCTGGAGCGGCTGCGACCGCTGAACCTGTATGGCTGGACGAAGCACGCGTTCGATATGCTGGTGACCAAGACGCTGGTGCCGCGGCGGGAGCATCCACCGCAATGGGTCGGGCTGAAGTTCTTCAACGTTTACGGGCCGAACGAGTATCACAAGGGCAAGATGATCTCGGTCGTGAAGGTCAAGCACGATGAGGTCGCGTCCGGCGGGCCGGCCAGGCTGTTCAAGTCCGACCAGCCCGGGCTGGCCGAT
>JAQGHW010000834.1 GCA_028291505.1 Rhodopila sp.
CGTCTGCTGGCTATTCACCGGCATCGGCCTGTCCTTGGTTCTGTGCCCGGACTGGCGTGCGCATCATTTCCAGCCAGTAGGCGTAGAGGCCACGCGCGGCGTCTTCGTTGTAGGCGTTGTTGACCGAACCCGGATATGTCGGGTCGGATCCGAACTCGCGCCCGCGCCCCATCTGGGCGTTCATCGGGGTGCGGCGTGCTTCAAAGCCGCGAAGCACGCGCTGAATCTCCACCCAGTTCTCGCCGTCATCCTGCTCAAAGGTGCCCGCCGGCGAAAAAGTTCGCAGCGCTGCTTGCCGCAGTTGTTCCTTCTCGGCGGCTGTCGCGTCGGCGTCGACGAGGCAGAAGGCCCACACCTCGATCTCACCTGGGCCGCGCGGATGCCAGACCCGGCAGGTGTTGACACCGGCAAAGAAGGAGAAGTTCGGAAACACGGTCATGTGCTGGGTAGCGATCGCATTGCGGCTCGGATTGTGGGCCTCGTGGCGTGCCGCCACCGCCGCCGCATCGTAGCCCGGCACCGCGTGGCCGGTCTGCGGCACGCGCCACTCAGAATCGAACCCCGGCGACACGTAGAAGCCTGTCCCGTGGCCCCTGGGAGAGCGGAACTGTCGTCCCGGCAGCGGCGAGGGCTTGCCGGCACGCTCCGGGGTCGTCGCGGCCACGGCGGACATGTGCGAGAAAGTGGCGTGGTACATGTCACTCGCGAACTGTTCGGCCGCGAACTTCCAGTTGCAGGGGATCACCCATTTGAACAAGCCGCCAATCGGTTCGGTTCCGCCTGGGCTCCGGTCCAGCAGCGCGTCAAGGTAGTACGCTGCCTCACCGAGATGCTGACGCAGCGGCATCGCCGTGTCGTCCCAGTTCGCAAAAATCAGTCCCTTGTAGCTCTCGACGCGGGGAACCTGCCGCGCGCCCCAGTCGGCCTTGCGAAAGTCCGGTCCGAAACTTTCTTTCTCGAGCGGCACATTCACGAGCGAGCCGTCAATGCCGTACGCCCAGGCGTGGTAGCTGCAGGTAAAGGCGCGAGCGTTGCCGCGGTCGACGCGGCAGAGCTTCATGCCGCGATGTCGGCACTGGTTCAGGAACACCCTCACCGAACCGTCCTTCTGGCGAACGACGACGACGGGATCTTCAGCCATATAGGTGGCGAAGAAGTCCCCGGTTTTCGGGATGTGCTTCTCGTGGGCGATGAAGAGCCACGAGCGCGCGAACACGCGCTCCAGCTCTTGCTCGTAGATCCGCCGGTCCGCGTAGATGGTTGGATTGATGACGCCGGCATCGCCGTCGAACAACTCTGAAGCAGCACGTCCGCAGATGAGGTCGTCAAGCATCGCTTGCCATCTCCTTATAGAATTTCAAGCCAATCGAGAGCCCGACCGTTCAAGGTGCCGTCGGCGCTCACCTGGGGCGGTGACATCGCCGCTGAACGCCGACCCGGTGTGCCGCGCCAGCCCATTGGCGGTCAGGCCGGTGTAGGGCAGCCGCAGTCCGCCGTGCGCGACCCCACGCCGGCCGTCAGCCCCGCCATGATCGACAGTCCCGAGGCGTTTTGGTTCATACCGGGCTCCTGCTGCCGCGCACGTCGTCAGGGCCTTCGAGGGCGCTCCGTGCCGGCTTCCGACAGCCAATTTGGTTTGCGCAGGGCGGCCTGCTTTGCTCTCCGCGCGTGATTCCTTGACCCGGAGGCTGATATCCTCAAAACCAAATAGCTTAGGCCGTGCCCATTGAATTTGGCGCTCCACGGACTTCTTCTACGGGCATGCGGTCGCCGACGCAGCCAAGCGAGGAGCTCACTTCTATGGTCATGCTTTCGTCGACGCGGCCGAGCCAGGAGCTCACCGAAGGATATCAAAGGCTGACGTCGAGCCTGATATCGACGACGTTCGTCACGCAAGAACTTCGGACAAGCGGGGGTCCCAACGGCGTGGCCGTCGGCCGCTTACGTCGCCGAGCCCTCGGCGGTTTGGAGATGACCCGGTCTGACGCGGGTGACGCAGCGTTTAGACTCTGCCGGTCGTCAGAGGTTATCCGCTCCTGCCCGCATGACGATCTCTTCCTCGGCGTCCTTCTGGCCAGCCGAATGTCGCTCGAACGCGATTGTTCAGTCGAACATATCTTGGCAGGCGACATGGTCCTGATGGATACGCGCAAGCCGTATCTTATTGAAATTGCCAGCGGCGTCGAAGTGTTATGGATTCGCATTCCCCGGGCGAGGATCCAGTCCCGCATGCTCGTCCTCGACGACTTCACTGGGCGCACGGTCAGTGGCGATCGGGGCATTGCGCATGTGGCGTCCCAAGCCATCCTCGCAAGCTTCGATGCCGTGCCAACGATTATAGGAGCACAGGCGTCCCTTCTCGGCGACAGCCTGCTCGACCTTCTTTGCAACGCGCTTGCCGATCGGACGGAAGGAGCTGGGGGTTCGCCGACTTTGCAGTCCCTCGTCACGTTGCGACGCCTGCAGGCGTATATCTCCGCCAATCTCACCGACGAGACGATGACGCCCACCTCCGTCGCCGTGGCGAACGGGATCAGTCCGCGGCGCCTCAACGAAGTTTTCGCCCAGAATGGCAGCGCCGTCGCGGCTTGGATCATCGAACGGCGGCTGGAGCACGCTCGCCGGATGCTGCTGGCGCCCAGGCCCTACAAGGCGGCCATCAGCGCGATCGCGTACGCATCGGGCTTCAAGAACGTGAGTCACTTCAACCGCGCCTTCAAGGCGCGATATGGTATTCCGCCGTCCGAGTGCCGCACAGCCAGCGGCGAAGCGGGCAGCGGCTGCAATCCTATCCTGGGGTCACCTGCCGATTTGTTCAAAACTGCACGCTAAGCGGTGCGACGGAGCGCGCCTATTGACGTTACGTGATCGTTGGGAAGTTGATAATTGGTCTCGATGCACTGCGGAACAGGCGCAAAAGATGCTGCTCCGACTCATTCCCCCAGAGAACCATCGCCAAGTTGCTTATGCCAGACCACGAGCGCGCAGGAGAGGGCCAACGCCGGGACCTGTTCAACCATCGCCGCGCCTATCGAGATTCGAACCGCTTTAACCGCCAGTTTTCTGTCGCCCGCGCTATGCGCGGCCTCTGCCGCAGTGATGCAGACGAGAAATTTGATACTGGTCTCATCCTGCTCAGCAGCGTCAAGACCAAGACGCAGAACCTGTGACGCGTCGGCGTTTCGATCATCCTTGGCTAACCTTCGTGCGACGGTGACATGCTGAATTGACCGCTGCCCCGTCGGCAATCCTTGGCTTGGAGGCGCGCTTCATAGCCGACGCGGCATCCTCGCAACCTGTCCATTGCAACCGATCAGAGGCTGCACAATATCCGTAGCGGTGAACTGACACCAGGGAGGGAGCAGTCATGCCTGGAACCCCCACTGTCAAGGATGATTCCAAGCTAATTACAGAACCGCCAGCCAGCCTTGATGAATGGGTCGGACGGCTCATGTGCGAGCAAATCGGATCGAGCGTTTATGCGGCGCACTGGCAGAGGATGTCAGGGTTCTTTGATCGGACATCTAAACCCGCCGAACACCGTGTCGATTGGCGCGCACCGCCAAAGACCTGACCGGCGCGGTGCTACGAGAGCCGCGGATTTTAAGAATCTGTTTGTAGATGTCAGGCGCGCAATTCGTTGGCGACGAGGCGGTTCAGGCGCCGGGAAAGGATGGAGATGAAGGCGATCTCGACGAAGGCAACGAGATGTTCCTTCGTGCGTTCGAAGATGGTGTTCAATCTGCGGTAGCAGCTCAGCCATGCGAACGACCGCTCAACCCCCTCCACAGCCATTCCACGGGCTAACGCCCGCGGAACCTTGGGCGAGCGAGCACGCGAGTGAGGGTGTT
>JAQGHW010000841.1 GCA_028291505.1 Rhodopila sp.
GTATCGCGGCGGCGGGCTGGCGGAGTATGTGGCGATCGAGGCACGCAACCTCGCGCCGCTGCCGGGCGACGTCGACTTCACGGCAGGCGCGAGCCTGCCGATGCCAGGCCTGACCGCGTGGCAGGGACTGTTCGACCACGGCCGCCTTCAGGCGGGCCAGAGCGTCCTCGCCCACGGCGCGGCCGGCGCAGTCGGTTCGATGGTGACGCAACTCGCGCGCGAGGCCGGCGCCTACGTCATCGGCACCGGACGCGCGGCCGACCGTCAGAAGGCGCTCGACTTCGGCGCGCAGGAGTTCGTTGACCTCGACAACGACGCGCTGGAAGACATCGGCGGCATCGATCTGGTGTTCGATGTCATCGGCGGCGACATCCAGAAGCGGTCCGCAGGTCTGATTCGAGCTGGGGGAACACTGGTGTCCATCGTCGGGCCGGCCGAGGCGCGGCCCGCCGACGGCTTGGCGGTCGACTTCGTTGTCGAGTCCGATCGTGCCCAACTGAGTGAGATCGTCCAGCGGGTGCGGGACGGACGACTGCGGACGAACATCGGCAACGTCTCGACCCTCGACGATGCCGTCGCCGCCTTAAACCCGACCGAGCGACGCAGGGGGAAGACAATCATCCGCGTTCGTCCGTGAGCGACACGCGCCTATCGATGCACGCGACGGGAGCATGCAAAACCTGTGGGGTTTGTTCCGGCTACGGTAGATCTCAGGCTCACGGGACGAGAGTGAGCTGATGGCGAAACTGGTGTGGCGGGTCAAGCTGGTGACGGAGTTGCAGGCCGGAGAGACGACGGAGGTCGAGGTGGCACGCATTGAACGCGATCAGCAGGCTGGCCTGTCCGACCTCGGGCTCCGTCTCGCCGAGGCGAAGCAGCTCACCTCCGCCCTCCAGGCGGAGATTATCCCGGCACAGGTGACGATCGCCGGTGAGCATCGCTGCACCTGTGCGGCTTGCGGGCGTCGGCTGTCCAGCAAGGGACATTACACCGCGACATTCCGCTCGCTGTTTGGTGACGTTCCAATTCGGATTCGGCGCTTGCTCACCTGTCCCTGCCAGAATGGATGCGAAACAAAGAGCTTCGCCGCCTTCGACCTCGAGGCCGCGACCGTGGCGCCCGAGCTGGCCTATGTGACGGCGCGATATGCGGCGCTGGCGCCATTTGGCAAGGTCGCGGACCCCCTGTCGGAGCTGCTGCCTGTCAGCGGGGCGCCGAACGCGGGCACGGTGCGGAACAGAACCATGCAGATCGGAAAGGCCGTTGTGCAGCCGACTGTCGCGACAACGGCGAAGCCGGCGACGCGCCGAACCCGTCGTTGTGGGGCTTGATGGCGGATACGTCCGCAGCCGACACCGACAGGACGAGCGGCATTTTGAAGTGATCGCTGGCAGGGTCATCGGCGCTCAGGGCAGCCCGTCCCGCTTCGCTTTCGCACGCAACAGCCCGGCGATTGCATCCGGCGCGTTCAAGCGGGCGCTCGCTATGGCCGGCGTGACGGCGGACACGCCGGCGACGGTGTTGTGCGACGGCGATGGGCGCCTGCAACATCATGATCTGTCTTCCTTCTTTGGTAAGAGTTCGTGGCTAAGTTTTCAGCGGGCGGGCACAGGGACGGCGCTCCGTAGTGACGCGCATGCTGTTCTGTCGGGCAGCGAGAGAAGACGAAACCCCCCTCGTTTGGCATGCTCGGGCAAGCCGATGTGGTTTCGCATTCGATCGGCGATTGTGGGCGCCTTAAGCGCTCACTTTCTTGATCAGACTCAGCATGTGGTCATCGAGGGTCTGGGCAACCTTGTCGATACCGGCATTATGGAACTGTCCAAACTGCGTCGAGGGCTTATCGTATTCGAAGGTCGTTCCGCCATGCGCGTTTTCGTAGACATTGAGCCGCAGGGGAGCATAGAGCCCAGCACTGAAATTCAGCTTTGTCATCCGGGCGGCGGCAAGAACGTTGCCGAGATAGTAGACGTTCCCCCGTTGACGCTTTCCCTCCAGCGCCAGCAAATCACCTTGCTCCGCTACAAAGTGGATCATGAAGCCGTCCGGTTCCAGACCTTGGGTCAGCTTCGCGCGTAGTTCGTCGATCTTGTTATCCTTGAGAAGTTTACGGTAACTGTCGTCGAACCGCTTGACCTCGTCGCCGAGCCGAGTTGTCACGAGTTGATAAGGCGTGGACGTCTCGATGGTCACATGATCCATTACAACGGGCGCGGTCGAGACCTGAAACTCCTGCGGCGCGCCGGCTGCTATGGCCGCATCTCCCAATGTCAAACTCGCGCAAAGCAGAGAGGCTGCGGCTGAGAATTTCCAAAACATCATAGGCTCCATAGTTGGCCGAACGTGGCGCTTCAGACATGCCTCTCCCCAATCCTTTAGACTGGGTGGAAGAGCGGCGGCGGCGGGTTATTTCGTTCCCGTCTTATATCGAACTGGTCAAAGCCGACGTTCGCGGGCGATTGCCCTGCTCGCCTGCTCGCCGATGATGACGCTGGGCGCCATGGTGTTGGCCAAGGGAACCCGGGGCAGCACGGAGGCGTCGGCGATGCGGAGGCGGTCGATGCCATAGACCTTGAGGCGGCTGTCCACGACGGACATGTCGTCCCGCCCCATCTTGGCGGTGCAGCTCTGGTGCCAAATGGTCGTCACGCCGTCACGGATGAAATCATCCATGGCCGTCGGATCGAGCGCCGTTGGCATGACCTCCCGCTTCACGAAGCGTCGAAGCGCCTTGGCGTTGCCGACCTCGCGCGCGCGTTCCACGCAGCGCCGCAAGGCTGTCAGGTCGGCCGGATCGGAAAGGATTTGCGAATCGATCTGGATCGGATCTTCGAGGCTGGCGCCTGTCAGGCGCAGACGGCCCACGCTGTGCGGACGCAGCAGCGCCGGAAAGATCCCCCAGGATCCGGCCGGGATGGCATAGCGCCGCGCGAGTTCGGGGGTTGCGACGGGAAACTGGATCTGCAGCAACTGGATATCAGGACTGTCCAGCTCCGGTGTGCTCTTGGCGAAGATGGTGGCTTCACCGCCGTTGCCATGGGGGGCAATCGGCTCCGGATATTCCCAGATGCAACTTGAGACCATGATGTGGTCCTGGAAGTTGGCCCCGACGCCAGGAAGATGTTGGACCAGCGGGATACCCAGGGATGCCAGCGTTTCTGCATCGCCAACGCCAGACTGCATCAGCACCTTCGGGGTGTGGATGGCGCCCAGGGACAGGATCACTTCCTGTGAGGCGTGGAAGCGGTGGCGCTGACCATCGAGGAGGCACTCCACACCAACAGCCGCTCCCCGTTCAAAGAGAACGCGCGTGACCAGGGTGCCGGGCAGCACCGTCAGGTTCGGCTGGTTCATCAGCGGGAAGGTGTAGGATCGGAAGATCGACTGCCGGCGGCCGTCTCGGATGCGCAGGTTGAAGTAGGAAGCGCCTCCGGGGCCTTCCATCATGGAGCTGTTCGCATCGTCGAAGACCGGGATGCCATGTTCGGTGGCGGCGTCGAGCATCGCGGCGGCGATCGGGTTCGGTTCGGTGGGAGGCGTGATGTAGAGAAGACCATCCTGTCCGCGGCGGGCCGGGTCGGGCGTGCCTTGCCAGTTTTCGATCTCG
>JAQGHW010000844.1 GCA_028291505.1 Rhodopila sp.
CGCAACGGGGTGTTGGACGCCATGGCCCAACCGAGCGGGTAGTTGGAATGGGTGTCCGGGCCGCCGATGTGGTCGATCCGGGAAAGTTTCTCGGCTATGGGTTCGGGGCGGAGGTTTCTCGGGCCGCTCAGGTTGACGCCGCCTCGGGGGCCGCCTTCCTGGCTGGCTCCATTGTCGGACAGCACCAGAATCAGGGTGTTTTCGCGGATGCCGGCCTGGTCCAGGAACGCGATCAGCCTGGCCAGATGCTGATCGGCATGATCGAGCATCCCGGCGAACGCGGATTGCAGGCGGGTGAAGAGGCGCTGCTCATCAGGGGAGTGGTTTTCCCAGGCTTCGACGCCGTCGTTGCGTGGGGGAAGGCGGGTTGAGTCCGGAACGATCCCGAGCGCTTTTTGTTGGGTCAGGCGGCGATCGCGTTCGGCGTCCCAGCCCCTGGAGAAAATCGTGTCGTAACTTTTGATAAGATCGGCGGGGGCCTGGTGCGGGGCGTGCGTTGCTCCCAGGGCCAGCCATAGGAGCCAGGGTGCATCGGGTTGTTCGGCGATGTGGCCGGCCAGGAAGCGGATCGATTGGTCGACGAGGTCGGCGGTCAGGTGATAGCCGGTGGCGAACTTTCCTGGGGGATCGATACTGGAATTGTCCAGGACCAGTTCTGGCGCGTATTGGTCCGTCTCCGCATCCAGGAAGCCGTAGAAGCGGTCGAAGCCGCGACCGAGCGGCCAGCCGTCGAAGGGGCCGGTGGCGCCGCTCTCGGTCAATGGCGTGACGTGCCATTTGCCCAGCATGTAGTTGCGATAGAAGTGGGGACGCAGCATCTCGGCCAGGGTGCCGGCTTCGTTGGCGATCTTGCCTCGGTAGCCGGGGAAGCCGCTGTCGAAATTGGCGAGGCAGCCGACGCCGACGGAATGATGGTTGCGTCCGGTCAGGAGGGCCGAACGGGTGGTCGAGCACATGGCTGTGGTGTGAAAGCCGGTGTATCGGAGGCCCTCGGCGGCTAGTCGGTCGATTGTTGGGGTGCGGATGGGCGAACCGTAACAGCCGAAGTCGGAGAAGCCGGCGTCGTCGAACAGCACGACAAGAATGTTGGGCGCGCCGGTGGGCGGTTTCGGGGGGTGCGGCCAGTGGGGGGTCGAGTCCTTGACCGTTTTGCCGATCTTGCCGGGCCATGTTGGGCTGCCGTTTCCGGTCATGGATTTTGTCCCCTGTTGTTCGGTTGACGGTGGCGTCTCCAAGTTTACCGGACAGTAGGGCCATGTCATAGCGGCCTTGTGGACATCGATCGTTCGTTCCCGTCATGGCGCGGGGTGTGCGGGCCAGTTGGGGCGGCCGGTGCTGGAACGGGTGGCCCGGACACGCCCTGACGGGTTCACACATCGTCGCGCGCGGCGCCCGGCGGGTTGGGACGCGGGCGCGTTGTCTTCCGCAAGTAAGCAGGCTTCACACGGAGCGCGCGGAGCTCCCGGAGTTCGTGGAGGAAGTAAAATGGCGCTTCGCGCGACGCGATCCCGGGCATTGTGTAGCGCGGCCGGTTGGGTGTGGGCATGCGGTAGGGACGCGCCGGGCCATGACCATTGGGGTTAATCGAGCCATGACGATTGGGGTATTGGCTCGGTGTCAGTCTAACAAGTCAGCTATGTCGTGCTTGTTGTTGCACAGCAGCGTGTCGTGACTACATTGGTGGACGATCGGCTTCATGCTGATGGAAGGGGTTATACCCATGCGATTCGTCCTCCCGCCTATTCTTCGCGATGTGTTCGGCTTGTCCATGGCGCATGATGAGCATCTGCTGGCCGGTGCCGATGAGGAAGCGGTCCAGGCACTTGGCGTCAGCCAGCCAGTGTTGGCGCGGTTCAGCCAGGATGTCGCGATCCTTTGTCCTGACCTTGTTCACGAGGCACAGCTTGGTCTCGGCCGGCTGTAAGGCGTCTATTCCAGTCTGATGCGGGCTGCACCGTCGCGCGCGGGTTCTGCCTCACCGATGATCGCGGCGTTCTGTCCGCCGTCCCTTAGCGCTTGGAGACAGGCGGCGGCTCGGGCGGGTGGCAGGCCTAGCAGTAAACCGCCAGAGGTCTGCGGGTCCACGAGCAGCGCGGTATCCGGGGTGTCGCCCAGCAGGCGGCGGTTGTCGGGGGCCAGTGTGCTTTCTATGCCGTGGGCGGCGAGGGCTCGGGCGCCGGGCAGGGCGGGGATTGCCTGCAGCCGTAGCACCGCGGCGACGTCGGACGCGTTCAGCATCTCCTGCAAATGGCCGGCCAGTCCGAAGCCGGTGACGTCGGTTCCGGCGGTTGGGCGGTAGGCCAGGGCGATCCGCGCGGCGGCGGCGTTGGTGGTGCGCATCGATTCAATGGCGGCGAGCAGCCAGCGCGACCTTGCGTTGCCGCGCATGTGGCCGGCGAGCACGATCCCGGTGCCTAGCGGTTTGGTCAGGATCAACTGGTCGCCGGGGTTCAGGCCGGATTTGCGCATGATCCTGTTGGCGTCGACCAGGCCGGTGACGGAAAAACCGAGCGCGGCTTCGGAGGCTTCGGCGCTGTGGCCGCCGACGAGAGTGCAGCCGTCGGCGCGCAGGATCTCG
>JAQGHW010000867.1 GCA_028291505.1 Rhodopila sp.
CGTAGCCCTCGTCGCGCAGGATCCCCTCGATCAGCATCCGGATATCCGGCTCGTCATCGACGACCAGGATTTCATGCGCCATGCGACACCTGCCTCATCTCGGCGCCAAGCGAAACCACCCCACCCGAAACCGCCCCACCACCCGAAACCGCCCCGCCCGCCGGGACAACCGCATGCCGAGGCAACATCAGGCTCGCAACCGCCCCCGGGCCATCATCCGGCTGATCCCCCAGCATCAGGTCCCCACCATGGTCTTCCATGATCTTCTTCACGATCGCCAGTCCCAACCCGGTTCCCTTCGGCTTGTGTGTCACATACGGTTCGGTCAGCCGCGCACGACCTTCCTTTGGCAGCCCGACTCCATCGTCGGCAACACTGATCAGCGCACCATCCGGCAGGTCTTGCACCGTCAACGCGATGTGACCAGCGCCGTCGCGCATTCCCACCGCATCGGCGGCATTCTGTAACAAATTCGTCAACGCCTGACGCAGCATCCGCCGGTCGCAAGGCACCACCGGCCCGCGCTCCGGAATGTCCGTCGTCCATTCGATCCCGGGCCTCGCGGTCTTTTGCAGCACCAGCGCCTCACGCGCGATCCGGCCGATGTCCTCGGGCTTGATCACCGGCTGCGGCATCCGCGCGAACGCCGAGAACTCATCGACCATCCGCCCGATATCACCAACATGGCGAATGATCGTGTCGGCGCATTGCGAGAATGTTTCTGGATCAGACTGGATTTCCTTGGTGAACCGCCGCTTCAGGCGCTCCGCCGAGAGTTGAATTGGTGTCAGCGGATTCTTGATCTCATGCGCGATCCGCCGAGCCACGTCCGCCCACGCCGCCTTGCGCTGCGCCGACTGCAATTCGGTGATATCGTCGAACGTGACGACATACCCATCCGTCCGCCCCCCGGAAAGCTCCGCACCAATCCGCACCAGCAGGATACGCCGATGGTTCGGCGGTCCGGCCTGGATCTCCGCCGTGTGCGCCTTGTCCGGGGACCCCGCGACCTCGGCGAACAAAGCGGCAAACTCCGGCACGATTTCCGCCAGCGGATGCCCCGTCGCCGCCAGCAAATCCCGCCCCAGCAACTCATCCGCCGCTCGGTTTGGCAACTCGATGCGCCCCAGCGCGTCAAGCCCGATGACCCCCGCCGACACGCCGGCCAGCACGGTTTCGGTGAACCGCCGCCGCTCATCGATCTGGCTGTAGGCGTCCATCAACTCGGTCCGCTGCGCCGAAAGCTGCCCCGTCATCCGGTTGAACGCCCGCGACAGCCCAGCCAGCTCGTCACCCGTCGCCGCTTCCTGCACCCGCACGCCCAGATCGCCGCTGCGCACCCGTTCCGCCGCACTGATCAGCATACCCACCGGACGCGCGATCTGGTTCGCCATAATCAACCCGATCAGCCCCGCCGCCAGCAAAACAAGCAGGGCCACAATGGCGAAAATCCAGGCAAACGCAACCTGCAGCCACGACCGGTTCTCATCCAGCCGATGGTATTCGGCCACCGCCTGTCCAGTTCGCTGCATATACCCAAGGATGGTGGGATCGATTGGCCGCCCGATCATCAGCATCAGCGCCGGAGTCGATTCCAGCCGCACCACCGCCCGCACCCGCGTGCCATCGCCGGCATTCAGCACCGCCACATCGCCATTCATCGCCTGCTGGGTCGCCGACTGCGGCGGCGCCTCCACCCCCATACCGACAAAGATACCCGCCGCCGCCATCACCTGCCCGGTATACGGCTCATAAATCACCGCCTCGGTCAGCCCGCGCAACGTGGTTTGCGTATCCAGCACCTCGGCGAACACCGTGGGATCGGCCGACATGAATCGACCGGCCCGCGCCAGGTCGTTCGCCATCTCCAGCGCCACCGTGCGAACATTGTTACGGTGCTCGTCCAGATACCCGCGCGAGACCTGCAGCGACTGCTCCAGCGAATCCCGCACCGGATCGTTGAACCAGGACTGGATGCCGAAATGAAAGAATGCGACCGCGAAACACGCCACCACGATCGTCGGCGCCACCGCCACGCCGCTGAACAGGAACACCAGCCGCACATGCAGCCGAGACCCCGCCGACCCTCGCCGCCGCTCCACCCACACCCGCGTCAGCCGCCCCGCCGCCACCGCCCCCAGCAGCAGCAGCACCGAAACGTTCGCCAGCACCAGCCCGACACCCACGCCCGGCTTCCAGCCCAGCGGCGACCCCCGCGCCAGGATGATGAACGTCGCCAGCCCAACCATCAGCGCCAGCGTCGTCAGCGCCAGCGTGACGCCCTTGCCAAGCATGACGTCGCCCAACTGACCCAAACGAGAAAGTCTCGGCTCCGAAATGACATCGCGAGCGACGGCACGTTTCAGGTCAGCCCTTCGCGTCAAGACACTCATGTCTCCCGCCATCTGGCACAGACCGGTCTGGTGTCACGCGTTCTGGTGTCATGGCCGAACCTGGCCCGGCCACCCACGACCTGCGGTAGCGAATGCGAGAAAGTCGTGTCCACCCATGGCACCGCCACTGAACCCCCGACCCGGCGCACCCCGAACCATATCTTACCCATCGCGCTCCCTGCCACGAGACCGCACCCAATCATTACATCAGCCCACGCACGACCGGAATCTCCAGGTCCCGGATCTTCTTGCGCAACGTATTGCGGTTGAGCCCGAGCATGGAGGCCGCCTTGATCTGATTTCCACGCGTAGCGGCCAGGGTCAGCCTGATCAGCGGACGTTCCACCTCCGCGATAATCTTGTCGTACACGTCAGTGACACCCATGCCGTCGTTGTGCGCGGCCAGGAAGTCCTTGATGTGCCGCTCGACCGCGCTGGACAGGGTTTCCGGACCGTTGCCCTGCGCAGCCGACGCCGCCGGTCCGGCCATCGGCAGCGGGTCGGCCAGTTCCGCCTCGATAACCTCGGCGCCGATCACCTCGTCCGGACACAGCGCCGCCAGCCGCCGCATCAAATTCTCCAGCTCCCGCACATTGCCCGGCCAGCCATGCTGCTTCAGCCGGTCGACCGCCCCCTGGTCCAGGCTCTTGGCCGGCAACCCATCCTCCCGCGCCCGCTCCAGGAAATGCCTGGCCAACAGTGCAGTATCCTCGACCCGCTCGCGCAACGGCGGCAGCCGGATCGGCACCACGTTCAGCCGATAGAACAAATCCTCCCGGAACTGCCCCTGCCGGATCGCCGTCCGCAGATCCCGATGCGTCGCCGCGATAATCCGCACATTGGCCTTGATCGGCTGCCGCCCGCCAACGCTGGTGAACTCGCCCTCCTGCAGCACCCGCAGCAGCCGGGTCTGCGCTTCCGGCGGCATGTCGCCGATCTCGTCCAGGAACAGCGTGCCCCCATTGGCCTGCTCGAACCGTCCCTGAGACCGATTGGTCGCGCCGGTGAACGCCCCCCGCTCATGCCCGAACAGTTCGCTCTCGATCAGTTCACGTGGAATCGCCGCCATATTGATGGCAACGAACGAACCGCCCCTTCGTTTCCCATAATCGTGCAGCGCCCGAGCCACCAGCTCCTTCCCGGTGCCCGATTCCCCGTTGATCATCACCGTCAGATCCGCCGTCGTCAGCCGCGCGATCGTCCGGTAAATCTCCTGCATCGCCGGACTGCGCCCGATCAGCGGCAGCCGTTCCTCGGTATCCTTCGGCTCCGCCGGGCTGAACGTCGGTTCCGACGGCGCGGCCAGCGCCCGCCCCACCACCGACAGCAACTCCCGCAGGTCGAACGGTTTCGGCAAATACTCGAACGCCCCGCGCTGAGTCGCCTTCACCGCCGTCATCAGCGTCGACTGCGCGCTCATCACCACAATGCGCAGTTCCGGCCGGATCCGCTTGATCCGCGGGATCAGGTCCAGCCCGTTTTCATCCGGCATCACCACGTCGGTGATCACCAGATCCCCTTCCCCGTCCTCCACCCAGCGCCACAGCGTCGCGGCATTCCCGGTGCTGCGCACCTGGTAGCCGGAGCGCCCCAGAGCCTGGGTCAGCACAGTGCGGATAGAACGGTCGTCGTCGGCGATCAGTACTGTGGGCAGGGTCATTGGTCGGCGTCTTTCTCCGTCACGACGGGCAAGTGCAAACGAAACTCAGTGCGTCCAGGCCGGCTATCAACCTCGATCAACCCGCCATGGTCGCCGATAATCTTGGCAACCAGCGACAGGCCCAGCCCGCTGCCGGTGTTTTTCGAGGTCACGAACGGCTCGAACAGATGCGGCCGGATGTCCTCGGAGATGCCGTGACCGTTATCCCGCACCGAGACAAACAGCGGCAGGTCCAGCCGTTCCGTGCTGCCCGGAATGGCAACCCGCATCCCGTGCTGGAACCCGGTGGCCAGGATGATCTCGGGATAATGCACCCCCTCCTGCGTAACCGCCTCGGCAGCATTCTTCACCAGGTTCAGCACCACCTGCACCAACTGATCGCGGTTCGCCCAAACCGGCGGCAGCGACGGATCGTACAGCTCCTGAAACTTGATATGCGCGGCGAACCCGGACTGCGCCAGCTTGCGAACATGCTCCAGCACACGATGGATATTCACCGCCGTCCGGGCGATCGGCTTCTCCCCGAACGCCTCCATCCGGACCACCAGGTCGCGGATCCTGTCCGACTCGTCGCGGATCAGCTCCGCCAGTTCCCGATCCGCCGGCCCGACGCTGGCCTCCAGCAGCTGCGCCGCGCCGCGAATGCCTGACAACGGATTTTTCACCTCATGCGCCAGGATCGCCGCCATCCCGCTCACGCTCCGCGCCGCCCCCCGAAACGCCAGCTGCCGATCCAGCGCCCGCGCCGCCGAGGCGTCCTGCATCACCAGCAGCACCGACCCCGGCTCTTCCGGCAGCGGCGAGCCCTGCACGGTGATTCCGCGCTTGTGCAGCCGCGGACTCTCCAGGTTCAGGTCATGGTCCGAGATGTTCGCCTCGGTGTGACGGACCTGCTCGATCAGCATAAACAGCGGGTTGTCCAGCGGCAGCAGATCGTCCAGCCGCAGCTGCGCCAGCCCCGCCGCCGAGATCCCAAGGAACTGCTCCGCCGCATGGTTGACATGGCGAAACCGGTTCTCCGGGTCCAGCACCATGACAGGCACCGGCAGCGCGCCCAGGATCGCCGCCGCATCGACCGGCTTGGCGGCCGGATCCACCGCCGCCCGCCCACCGCGCCCCGTCAGCAACCGGGACGCCCGCGCCACCACCGCGCTCATGCGGCTTCCGCGGTCAGGGTGTCGTCGCGTTCGGCCGGTGTTCGCACCACACCGCGAGCGATCAGCGGGTCATAGAACCGGTCGACCAGCGCCAGCACCGACTCGGCATCGCCCAGCCGGTTCATCGTCGCTCGGAACTCCGCCGACCCGGGCAGGCCGCGCGAGTACCACGACAGATGCTTACGAGCCAGCCGCACTCCCGGCCCAATCCCGAACTGGCTCAGCATCGCATGATAGTGCCCGAGCAGGATCGACTTCTGCCGCGCCAAAGACGGCTCCGGCAGTCGCAGCCCGGTGCGCAGGTAATGCGCCGCCTGAGCCAGGAACCACGGCCGCCCGTAGCACCCCCGCCCGATCATCACCCCATCCGCGCCGGACTGGCTCAACGCGGTGGCGGCATCGTCCTCGGTCAGGATATCGCCGTTGACGATCACCGGAATCCCGACCGCCTGCTTGACCTGCCGCACGAACGCCCAGTCCGCCACACCGGTATAGAACTGCTGCCGCGTCCGCCCATGGATGGTCACCATGCGGATGCCGGCATCCTGCGCAATACGAGCCAGTGCGGGCGCGTTCAGGTTGGCATGGTCCCAGCCCATGCGCATCTTCAGCGTCACCGGCACCGGTACCGCCTTGACCGTGGCCTCCAGGATCGCCGCCGCCGCCAGTTCATCGCGCATCAGCGCCGACCCCGCCGCCTGCCCGACGGCAACCTTCTTCACCGGACAGCCAAAGTTGATGTCGATCAGGTGGGCACCCCGATCGACCGCCAGACGCGCCGCCTCGGCCATCGCCACCGGATCGCAGCCCGCCAGTTGCACCGCCGACACCCCGCCGCAACCGTCGATCTCCGCCATCCCCAGCGTCTTCTGGTTCTCCCGGATCATCGCCCACGACGCGATCATCTCGGACACCACCATCCCCGCACCCAGCTGCTTCGCCGCCCGCCGAAATGGCAAATCCGTGACACCGGACATCGGCGCCAGGATGACCGGCGTCTCCAGCAGGATGCCGCCTCCCAGATCGATCGATCCAAGGGCAGGGGGTGTGATGTGTGAACGACAGTTGCCCATGATTTGGGCAGTTTACCAACACATCTCGCAGTGCGCAATCTTTCATCCGAACCAACCCCGGACGCAACCGAACCAGGCACCGCACCGTTCCGGGTTATCATACCGCAAAGGCACCCGAATGGCTCGATCCGCCGCGGCGCAGCGCGATACCTCGATCCAGACCTACCGCTCGAAGCGCGATTTCACCGCCACAACCGAACCCGCACCCGCCGACCAACGGGCCAACGCTGACCAACGGGCCAACGCCGAACACGCGCCGATCTTCGTGGTGCAGAAGCACCAGGCCCACCGCGCCGGCCTGCACTGGGATTTCCGCCTGGAGCACAACGGCGTGCTGTGGAGTTGGGCCGTCCGCAAAGGGCCCTCGCTGGACCCCGCCGACAAGCGAATCGCCGTCCATGTCGAGGATCACCCACTCGACTACGCCAAATTCGAGGGCACCATCCCCGACGGCCACTACGGCGCCGGAACCGTCGAGACCTGGGACCGAGGCACCTGGGAACCGCTGACAGACCCCGACCAGGGCATGCGCGACGGCGAAATAAAATTCGTCCTGTCCGGCAAGCGCCTGAACGGCAAGTTCACCCTGGTCAGGCTGAAGCCGAAACCCAACCAGCGCGGCAAACAGGACAACTGGCTCCTCATCAAAGGCCACGACGACCACGAACGCGAAGGTGCCGACGCCGAAGCGCTGGAGGCAGCAATCAAACCACCGGGAAAGCCAACCCGCGACTCGAAGGAACCGCCCATCCCGGGCGCCGTCCGCGGAAAAATCCCCGACAAACAGGCCCCACAACTCGCCTCGGTCGCCGACGCCCCGCCGGAGGAACCCGGCTGGCTGACCGAGATCAAATTCGACGGCTACCGCATCCTCGCCTCCGTCGACCACGCCCCGCCTGGTGGCCCGAAGGTAAGATTGCTGACGCGCAACGGCAACGACTGGACCGACCGGCTGCCCGCCGTCGCCAAGGCCGTCG
>JAQGHW010000899.1 GCA_028291505.1 Rhodopila sp.
ATCGGCGCGACGCGTGTGGCGTTGGTGCACGAGGTTGGGGTGGATCTGGACTGACCGGCGCCACTTGTGCCGCTTCATTGTCTGTTTTCGCGTATAGACATTTCAGAGCTGGATGCATGCGTTCCCCAAGGCAGTTGCCCAAACCGGCCGGCGCCATGTAGGGTGCGACACAGATTTGGGAACACAGCATGAACGATCTGTTCGGATCCGGGTCTCAAAAGTCTGGGCCAAAGCCGCCTGTGAAGCCGACTTCCGCGCCTGCCAAGGCGGACTCGGAGAAGCGTTTGCCGCTGCCGGTGCGTGACGACTCGGAATACTCGGCCAAGGACATCGAGGTCCTGGAGGGGCTGGAGCCGGTCCGGAAGCGGCCGGGTATGTACATTGGCGGCACGGATGAGGCGGCGCTGCATCACCTGGCGGCGGAAATTCTTGATAACTCGATGGATGAGGCGGTGGCGGGTCATGCCAGCTTCATCGAGGTGTCGGTTGAAGAGGGCAACTGGCTGACCATGCGCGACAATGGGCGCGGCATTCCGGTGGATCCGCATCCGAAGTTCAAGAACCTGAGCGCGCTGGAGGTGATCCTGACGACGCTGCACTCGGGGGGGAAGTTTGGCGGCAAGGCGTATGCGACGTCGGGCGGGCTGCACGGTGTCGGCAGCTCCGTGGTGAATGCGCTGTCGGAGGTGATGGAGGTCGAGGTCGCTCGGGATCGGGTGCTGTGGAAGCAGTCTTATGCGAAGGGCAAACCGACCACGAAGCTGATCAATGCGGGGCCGGTGCAGAACCGACGTGGGACCTCGATCCGGTTCAAGCCTGATACGGAGATTTTTGGTTCGGTGGCGTTTGTACCGAACCGGCTTTATCGGCTTTGCCGGTCGAAGGCTTATCTGTTTCGGGGAGTCGAGATCCGGTGGAATTGCGCGCCGGCGCTGCTGAAGGGCGGCCCATCGTTGAAAGGCGGGGGGGATGAGGTGCCGGCTGAGGCGGTGCTGCATTTTCCGGGCGGGCTGCGGGATAGTTTGACCGCGGATATTGGCGATCTGGCGAAGGTCTTGCCGCAGATATGGGCGGGTGAGGCGGCCTTGCCGGGGGAAGCGACGGGCAAGGTTGAATGGGCTGTGGTTTGGCTGGAGCAGGGGGATGGGTTTCTCCATTCGTACTGCAACACGGTTCCTACGGCGCAGGGCGGGACTCATGAGGCGGGGTTTCGGGCGGCGTTGGTGAAGGGGCTGCGCGCTTGGGGCGATCATCGGGGGAACAAGCGGGCGGCGCAGGTGGTTGCCGACGATGTGCTTGATCCGGTGGCGGCGAAATTGTCGTTGTTCCTGCGCGATCCGCAGTTTCAGGGGCAGACGAAGGAGAAGCTGACGAGCAACGAGGCGTCCCGGCTGGTGGAAGGGGCGCTGCGGGATCGGTTCGACCATTTCCTGGCGGGCGATCCGGCCTCGGCGGACAATCTGCTGTCGTTCGTGATCGAGCGGGCGGAGGAGCGGATCCGGCGCAAGGAGAGCAAGGATACCGCTCGGAAGTCGCCGACCCGACGGCTGCGGTTGCCGGGGAAGCTGACCGATTGCACGCGGGAGAATGCGGCGGAGACTGAGATTTTCCTGGTCGAGGGGGATTCGGCGGGGGGGTCGGCGAAGCAGGCCCGGAACCGGGAGACTCAGGCGGTTTTGCCGTTGCGGGGGAAGATCTTGAATGTGGCCAGTGCGTCCGCGGACAAGCTGCGGCAGAACCAGGAGCTGAAGGACCTGATCGAGGCGCTGGGGTGTGGGGTTGGTGATCGGTTTGATCGGGCGAAGCTGCGGTACGGGCGGGTCATCATCATGACGGACGCGGATGTGGACGGGGCCCATATCGCCTCGCTGCTGATGACGTTCTTCTATCGGGAACTGCCGGAGCTGGTGCGGCATGGGCACATCTACCTGGCTCAGCCGCCGCTGTATCGGCTGACGCAGGGGGCGAAGTCGATCTACGCGATGAACGATGCGGATCGTGAACAGAAGATGCGGCGGGGGTTCAAGGCTGGGAGCAAGGTGGAAGTCAGCCGGTTCAAGGGGTTGGGGGAGATGCCGCCGGCTCAGTTGAAGGAGACGACGATGGACCCGGCGAAGCGGACGCTGCTGAAGGTGATGGCGGTGGCGGAGCAGCGGGCGGCGACGAACGACCTGGTGGAGAGCCTGATGGGACGGCGGCCGGAGTTGCGGTTCGCGTTCATCCAGGAACGGGCGAAGACGGTGGAAGAGGTGGATGTTTAGCGCGTTCGTCTGAAAGAAGTATTGCGAATGAACGAAGGGTAACCGAACATCGCCGCTGAATTGGCGGGGCGATGACGGATGTTGAGCGCCGAACGGAATGAGCTGATCACGCTGTCGGGGCCGGGGACGAAGTTGGGCGATCTGCTGCGCCGGTATTGGCAGCCGGCGGCGCTGGTCGATCAGTTGGATGGCGATCGGCCGGTGGTTCGGGTGCGGCTGTTCGGCGAGGTGTTCGTGCTGTTTCGGGACGAACGGGGTCGTTACGGACTGCTGGATTCGCATTGTGCGCATCGCGGGGCCGATTTGTGTTTCGGGCGGGCGGAGGATGGCGGGCTGCGCTGCCCGTTCCATGGCTGGCTGTACGATGTGGACGGGGTTTGCCTGGATCAGCCGGCGGAGCCTGACGGTGGCGCTTCGCGTGGGAAGCGGTTGCAGCCGGCTTATCCTTGCGTCGAGCGTAATGGGATCGTGTTCGCGTATCTGGGGCCGGGCGATCCGCCGGCGTTTCAGGATCTGGACTGTTTTCGGGCTCCCGGTGCTTATACATTTGCGTTTAAGGGGATGATTGCCTGCAACTGGCTGCAGGCTCTGGAGGTCGGCATCGATCCGGCGCATGCGAGCTTCCTGCACCGGTTCTTTCAGGATGAGGACCCGGCGGACAGCTATGGCAAGCAGTTTCGCAGCGCGACGATGGGTGCCGATATGCCGATGAGCCGGATTCTGCGGGAGTTTCCTCGTCCGGATATCGAGGTGGAGGACACCGATTACGGGCTGCGCATCGCGGCGCTGCGGCGATTGACCCAGACCGAGATGCATATCAGGGTGACGAACCTGTTGTTCCCGCAGGCTTTCGCCATCCCGATGAGCAAATCCATGACCGTTACGCAATGGCATGTGCCGGTGGATGACACGCATTGCTACTGGTATGCGATCTTTACCAGTTTCGATACGCCTGTGGACAAGGCGGCGATGCGGGCGCAGCGGCTGGAGCTGTACGCACTGCCGGATTACATTCCGTGCAAGAACCAGTCTAATGATTATGGGTTTGATCCGTATGAGCAGCGGGTGAGTACTTATACCGGGATGGGTACCGACATCAACGTGCACGATCAGTGGGCGGTGGAGTCGATGGGGGCGATCCAGGACCGGACGCGGGAGCATCTGGGGCAGACCGACAAGGCGATTGTCCGGTATCGCCGGATGTTATTCAAGGCGATCGAGGATGTTGCTGCCGGGGCCGCGTGGCCGCCGACGTGCGAGGCCGCGGGGCCCGGGTCGATCGACGTGATCGGGCCGGTGGAGGGTTGGGGCGGATTCTGGCGCGAGCAGGACCGGCAGCGGCGGGCGGCGGCGGCCTGGCCGGCCTGCGACGCTGGATGACGGATTTCGTTGCCCGTCACGCTTTGTGGTCAGCCGAACAGGATAGGGCGGCGGAGCATCTGACGGCAACGGCGCTGGA